>JAGREO010000240.1 GCA_020446525.1 Geminicoccaceae bacterium
AAATCCGCCGAGGCGAAGCCGGCCGAAGCAGCACCGTCCAAAGCGAAACCCTCCGGGGCGGCACCCTCCAGGGCGAGGCCGTCCGGCGCGAGCGACGATCTGACGGTGATCAAGGGCATCGGCAAGGCGACGCAGACCCGCCTGCAGAAGGCCGGCTATGTCAGCTACGCCGATATCGCCGCCTGCGATCCGGCGAAGATCGTCGAGCTGCTGCGCGACGGTCAGCCGATATCGCGCGAGCGGGTCGAAGGATGGCGCGCGCAGGCTGCGACGCTGCGGGACGAGGCCGGCAAGAGCGGTGGCGCATCCGACTGAGCCCCGATCCGGTCGGGCTGCGCGCTTCTCCGCTCTCGCCTCCCGGGCTCTTCGATGGTGCGGCTGCCGCGGGAACCTGATCGATGATCGAGGTCAACGAGCGGGTGTCGATCGACGAGGCGGAGATCGAGGAGCGCTTCGTCCTCGCTTCCGGTCCGGGCGGCCAGAACGTCAACNNTGGCGACGGCGGTGCAGTTGCGCTTCGACGTGCGCCGTTCGCCGAACCTGCCCGAGGAGGTGCGCGCGCGGCTGCTGACGCTGGCCGGCCGCCGGGTCAATGCCGAAGGCGTGCTGGTGATCGACGCCCGCCGCTACCGCTCGCAGGAGCGCAACCGCGCCGATGCCCGTGCCCGGCTCGTCGCGCTGATCGACGCCGCCTGTCGGGTGCCGGTGCGCCGCCGGCCGACCCGCCCGACGGTCGCCAGCCGCCACAGGCGGATGGACGCCAAGACCCGGCGGGGCAGCATCAAGCGCCTGCGCGGCGACCGCGGCGACGAGTGACTCCGAGTTTCAGGTGATCCGTCAGGCGGCGAGGATCTTGGTGAGCGCGTCCTGATAGAGTCGCGAGACCTCTTCGCTCTGGTAGACCCGAATCTCGCAACGCTCGAGCACCGAGCGCGACGGGTAGATCGTCGGGTTCTCGCGATCTTCCTCGGGGATGTATTGCATGGCCGCCGCGTTGGGACAGGCGAACTTGATCTCTTCGGCGATGGCGCCGTGCACTTGCGCATCGAGAATGTAATCGATCCAGGCGTGCGCGGCTTCGACGTGCGGCGCGCCCGTCGGAATGGCCATAGTGTCTTCCCAGAGCATGCTGCCCTCCTCGGGCACGACGTAGTCGAGCTCGTCGTCTTCGGCCATCACCTGCTGGATGTCGCCCGACCATTCGAGACAGCAGTCCACCTCACCCGAGATCAGCAGATCCTGCCCCGTATCGGGCGCGAAGGTCTTGATCTTCGATTTTGCGGCGACGAAGGCGTCGACCACGGCCTGGATTTCGGCCGGATCGTCGGAATTGAGCGAATAGCCCAGATATTTCAGCCCGGCATAGATCGAATGGGCGTCGGCGAGGAACGACATCTTGCCGGCCCAGAGGTCGTCCTCGAACATGTCCGCCCACTTGCTCGGCCGTCCGACGGTCGAACGAAATCCGATGCCCAGCGTGCCCCACATATAGGGCATGCTGTAGGTCCGGCCCGGATCGAAGGCCGGATCGGCGAACAGCGGGTCGATGTTCGCCATGTTGGGGATCTTCGCATGGTCGAGCGGCACGAGCATGTCGGCCGCGACCATGCGCGACACCCAGTCGTTCGAGGGATAGATGACGTCGTAGCCGGGATTGCCCTCGCGCAGCTTGGCGAAGAGCTCGTCGTTGGATGCGAAGAGATCGTAGCGCACCTCGATGCCGGTCCGTTCGGTGAAGTCGGCGATCGTCGTCTCGCCGATATAGGTGTCCCAGTTGTAGACGTTCACCTGATTGTCCTGCGCGGCGCCGAGACGCGGCAGCGCGCCCGCCGTCGCCGCGACGGCGAGACCCGCGCCCAGCGCTTCACGTCTGGTGAGACCCCTGGCGGCAAGGCCCCGGGCGGTGAGAGCGGCGAAGGGTGAAGGCGTGGGGCGACGGGCCATCGGTTTCTTCCTTGTCGGGACGGGGCCATGCGAACCGGAACGCCGCCCAGCGATCGCGACGTCCGATCGCGTCGATTCAGCGCGTGTCGCCGCCGCTGTCAACGGCGCTTCGCCGCCCGCCCCGCCGTCGCGAAAAGCGGTCTGCTGGTGTTCCTCTACTCGACGGTCGCCTCGTAGGCGCCCGCATCCGGCGCCTTGCCCAAGGTGCGTCGCGCCCGGAGCTTCATCGGATGCTCGTAGACGTAACTCGCGGTGATGTCGGCCGCCGGCACGTCCTTGCCGGCGACACCGGCATCGAGCGCCGCGGGATCGTTCTCGGCCGGTCCGTTCGTGCGTACGTTGCCGACCTCGATGGCCTCGCCTTCGACCACGTCGCCGCGGCCGACGAAGAGGTTGTTGCGCACTATCGCCGGCACGTTGGAGAAGTTGTGGACGAAGGTGCCCCAGTGCCGGGTGTTGACGATGGTATTGTGGACCACCTTCAACTCGTGCAGGCGGCCATTGTCGGCGCCGCCCGTCTCCGGTGCGAAGGCGACGATGTTGGAGTTTTCCGCCCGCGGCCCCTGGCCGATCAGATTGCCCAGGACGACGGCACGGCCGCCTTCCGACACGTCGATCTGATAGGAGCCGTTGCCGTGATCGCCGTCCTCGATGCGGTTGTAGAGGATGAGCGTCTCCGGCGCCCGGGACTTGACGTTGTGGCCGCCGATCGGATCGTGCAGCCAGCTCGCCACCAGCACCAGCTTGTCGCCGCCGCTGACATAGATGTTGTGGCCGGGCTGGATGCCGAACCGGTCGTGGTCGGTGCCGTTGTCGTTGAACTGCGACTGCTCGATCAGCACCTGGCCTTCGAAATCCTCGGCCACCAGCAGGCCCATCTCGTTGTGGTGCGAATGGATGCCGCGCAGCGTCAGATCGGCGCCCTCGGCCCGGATCGCCGCGCAATTGTGGTCGGCGACCTTGCAGCGGCTGAAGTCGATCCCCTCGATGATCACGTTGCGTCCGGAGACGACCCAGATGCCCTTGCCGGCATGGCCCTTGCCCTGCGCGTCCAGCACCACGCGGCCGCCCTTGGCGCGGATCACCAGATCGGACTGCGGCCAGCCGGCGACGTCGCCGCGATAGGTGCCGGCGTCGATCTCGACGATGTCGCCGTCCTCGGCCGCCCTGGCGGCGTCGCTCGGCCGCTTGTAGCGCCGCTTCGGCCCGACATGGAGCACCCGGCGCCCGCGCTCGTCGACGATCGGGCTGGTGAACAGCGTCTCGGGCTCGGCGGGGGTCGTCGCGGTCTCGTCCTTGTCGCCCGGCGCGTCGGCGCGCGGCCCGAGCTCGATCACCCGACCGTCCAGCACCAGCCGCTCGATCTGCGCTTCCTCCACCGCCAGGTTCAGGACCCGGCCGTCGACCAGTTCGACGCGCATGTCGGCCGCGACCGGCAGGGCGGTCAATGCGACGCCCAGGGACACGAGCGCGAGACGGACGGAAATATGCATGAACTCGCTCCGATGCCGCGACGACGGGGTTTGCGGGCGCATGGCGGCCCTCGAGGCGCACGACGCGTCTCGTCGGCTCATCTCCTGAAGCATAGCCGCGCCGATGCAACCTGCGATAGGAACGAGGCGCACCCGGAGGCGCAGTGCCGCGGGATCGGGACGAGCGGAGGACCGCCCGCGCATGGACATGCCCTTGCCGCCCAGCTTGGCCTTTCTGCTGATCGGCCTGCTCACCGGCGTGCTCGTCGGGCTGGCCGTCGGCAGCCGCAGGCGTCAGGCGCTGGTCGATCTGCTGACGACGGCCGAAAGCCAGCGGCAGGCCGAGACCGACGCGCTGCTCGACGGCGTCAAGCTCGCCTTCGCCGACATCTCCGCCGACACCTTCCGCCGCGCCGGTGACGACGTGACCCGGCTGGCGCATGGCGTCCTGCAGGGTGAGCGGCGCATCCACGGCGAGCGTCTCGCGGTCGAGCGGGCCGAGCTCGAAGCCCGAATGACGACGGTGCTGGGCCAGCTCGAGCGGATGCAGCACCTCGTGCGCGAGCTGGAGCAGGACCGATCGGGCAAGTTCGGCGAGCTCGCGGCCCAGCTCGCACATGCCGGCGAGGGTGCCGAGCGGCTGCAGCGGACCACCGAGCGGCTGAGCCGCGCCTTGAGCAACGCCCGAGCCCGCGGCCAGTGGGGCGAGCGCATGGCGGAGGATCTGATCCGCGCGCTCGGTCTCGTCGAGGGCACGAGCTATTTCCGCCAGCGGCCGATGGCTTCGGGCAGCCGTCCCGATTTCACTTTCGTCATGCCCGGCGAGCGGGTCGTCCACATGGACGTCAAATTCCCCTTCGACAATCTGCTCAAGAGCCTCGAGGCACCGGATGCGGCCGGCCGCCAGCGGCTCGAGCAGGCCTTCGTGCGCGACGTCCGCCAGAAGATCACGGAAGTGGTGCAGCGCGGCTATGTGGCGCCCGATCAGGGCACGCTCGATCTGGCGCTGCTCTTCATCCCCAACGAAGGCGTGTTCCGCTCGATGCTCGAGCTCGACGCCGGCCTCCTCGAGGATGCGCTCGCCCATCGGGTGGTGCTGGTCTCGCCGGTGACCTGTTTCGCCGTATTGGCGGTGTTGCGCCATCTGGCCCGGCAATGGGAGCTCGCCCGCCACGGCCGCGAGCTGGTGCGGATCGTGGATGCCTTCAGGCAGGCCTGGGATTCCTATCGCGACAAGTCCCAGGCGGTCGAGAACCGGCTCGAGCAGGTGCTCGACGAGGTCCGGCATCTCAACGGAAGGCGCCGCCGCGCCGTCGACCGTACGCTCGACCGGCTGGGCGATCTCGACCATCCGACCGGCGACGAACGGCCGCCGTCCGGCCCTTGAGCGAGCACGGAACCCGCGGGCGGCACGACGCGTTGCGCTGCGGATCGATCGAGCAGGAGGAGCGGCGCAGATGAGCGAAGACATCGTTCCACAGGCGCAGGACCGTCAGCCGGGCACCGAAGGACGCATGCAGCCGCGGCCTGAATTCATGCCGCGATTTCCCGGATCCGGCCGGCTCGCCGGCAAGGTTGCGCTGATCACCGGCGGCGACAGCGGCATCGGTCGCGCCTGCGCCGTGCTGTTCGCCCGCGAAGGCGCCGACGTCGCCATCACCTGGCTGGACGAGAGCGAGGATGCGGAAGAGACGCAGCGGGCCGTGGAAGGCGAGGGGCGCCGCTGTCTCTCCATCGCCGGCGACCTCGCCGACGGGGATTTCTGCGCCGATGTCGTGCGGCGTACGGTGGAGACGCTGGGCCGGCTCGACGTGCTGGTCAACAACGCCGCCGAGCAGCACCCGCAGGAGCGCCTCGAGGATCTGACGCGGCACCAGCTCGAGCGCACCTTCGCCACCAATTTCTTCGGCCTCGTCGCCATGACCCGGGCGGCACTGCCGCACCTGCGGCAGGGCTCGGCGATCGTCAACACCACCTCGATCACCGCCTATCGCGGAAGCTGGCACCTGATGGATTACGCCTCGACCAAGGGCGCCATCGTGTCGTTCACGCGCTCGCTGGCGACCAACCTCGTCGACCGCGGCATCCGGGTCAACGCGGTCGCGGCCGGACCGATCTGGACACCTCTGATCCCCGCCAGCTTCGACCCGGAGCGGGTGGCGAAGCACGGCGAGAACGCGCCGATGGGCCGCCCGGGTCAGCCCAACGAGGTGGCGCCGTGCCACCTGTTCCTCGCCTGCGACGACAGCTCCTACATGACCGGGCAGGTCCTCCATCCCAACGGCGGCACGGTCGTCGGCGGCTGATCCCGAGCGGCTCGATCCGCGAGAACACGGCTCCGGACGCATATGTTCCGCGATACGGAATAGGTTTCAAAATCGATTGCGGACACGTCGTACGAGTTTATGTTCGGCCCGGACGAGACACGTTCGGCGAAACACGTTCGGGAGGAGCGGACATGGCGCGGATGCGGGCGATCGAGGCGGCGGTTCTGGTGCTCGAGAAGGAGGGCGTGGAGGTGGCGTTCGGTGTGCCGGGCGCCGCGATCAACCCGCTCTATGCGGCGATGGAGAAGCGGCGGACGATCCGCCACGTGCTGGCCCGCCACGTCGAGGGCGCCTCGCACATGGCCGAGGGCTACACCCGTGCGAAGGCCGGCAATATCGGCGTGTGTCTGGGCACCTCGGGTCCCGCCGGCACCGACATGATCACCGGCCTCTATTCGGCCGGCGCCGACAGCATCCCGATCCTCTGCATCACCGGCCAGGCGCCGCGGGCCAAGATGCACAAGGAGGACTTCCAGGCGGTCGACATCGCCGCCATCGCCAAGCCGGTCGCCAAATGGGCGACCATGGTGATGGAGCCCGGGCAGGTGCCGCGTGCCTTCCAGCAGGCCTTCCACCTGATGCGCTCCGGCCGGCCGGGTCCGGTGCTGATCGACCTGCCGATCGACGTGCAGCTGGCCGAGATCGAGTTCGACATCGAAGCCTACGAGCCGCTCGCCGCCTACAAACCCCGCGCCAGCCGCAACCAGATCGACAAGGCCATGGCGATGCTGGCGGAGGCGAAGAAGCCGGTGATCGTGGCGGGCGGCGGCGTCATCAACGCCGACGCGTCCGACCTGCTCGTGGCGTTCGCCGAAGCGGCCGGCGTGCCGGTGATCCCGACGCTGATGGGCTGGGGCAGCATCCCCGACGATCACGATCTGATGGCCGGCATGGTCGGCCTGCAGACCAGCCACCGCTACGGCAACCGCACCTTCCTGGAATCCGACGTCGTGCTCGGCATCGGCAACCGCTGGGCCAACCGCCACACCGGGTCGGTCGACGTCTACACCAAGGGCCGGCGCTTCGTGCACGTCGACATCGAGCCGACGCAGATCGGCCGGGTCTTCAATCCCGACCTCGGCATCGTCTCCGACGCCAAGGCGGCGCTCGAGCTCTTCGTCGAGGCGGCGAAGGAATGGAAGGCCGCCGGCAAGCTGCCGGACTGGTCGGAATGGAGAGCCGCCTGTCTCCACAAGAAGCAGCACATGCTGCGCAAGTCGCACTACGACCAGGTGCCGCTCAAGCCGCAGCGCGTCTATCAGGAAATGAACGAGGTCTTCGATCGCGAGACCTGCTACGTCTCGACCATCGGTCTCTCGCAGATCGCCGGGGCGCAGTTCCTGCACGTCTACGAGCCGCGCAACTGGATCAATTGCGGCCAGGCCGGTCCCCTGGGCTGGACGCTGCCGGCCGCCCTGGGTGCCAGGGTCGCCTGCCCGGACAAGAAGATCGTGGCGCTCTCGGGCGACTACGACTTCCAGTTCCTGATCGAGGAGCTGGCCGTCGGCGCGCAGCACAAGCTGCCCTATCTGCACGTCGTGGTGAACAACTCCTATCTCGGCCTGATCCGTCAGGCGCAGCGCGGCTTCGAGATCGACTTCGAGGTGTCGCTGGCGTTCGACAACGTCAACACCGAGCAGGCCTCGGCCTATGGCGTCGACCATGTGGCCGTGGCCGAGGGCCTGGGCTGCAAGGGGTTGCGCGTCACCAGCCCGAACGAGTTCAAGGAGGCGTTCTCCAGGGCCGAGAAGATGATGGAGGAGCACAAGGTGCCGGTCGTGCTCGAATTCATCCTCGAGCGCGTGACCAACATCGCCATGGGCACGGAAATCCACGACGTGAAGGAGTTCGAGGAAATCCTCTGCCTCGACCCCTCGCTCAACCTCGACGACGTCTCGGGCTCCGCACTCCGCGCCACCGAGCCGGCCTGATCGCCCCGCCCCTGATCGCCCCGCCCCTGATCGCCCCGCCC
>JAGREO010000241.1 GCA_020446525.1 Geminicoccaceae bacterium
GCGCGACGTCTTCACCATGGGTGCGAGACCGGTGGCGCTGCTCGATTCGCTGCGCTTCGGCGACCCCGGCCATCCCAAGACCCGTCACCTCGTGGCCGGTGTCGTGGGCGGCATCGGCGGATACGGCAATTGTGTGGGCGTGCCGACGGTCGCCGGCGAATGCACCTTCCACCCGGCCTATGACGGCAACATCCTGGTCAACGCCATGTGTGTCGGCATCGCCGATGCGGACAAGGTGTTCTATGCCGCGGCCGGCGGTATCGGCAATCCGGTGGTCTATGTCGGTGCGAAGACGGGCCGCGACGGCATCCATGGTGCGACCATGGCCTCGGCCGAGTTCTCCGAAGAGCGCGAGGCGAGGAGACCGACCGTGCAGGTCGGTGACCCTTTCACCGAAAAACTCCTGATCGAAGCCTGTCTCGAGCTGATGCAGCGCGATTGCATCGTCGCCATCCAGGACATGGGTGCGGCCGGGCTCACCTCCTCCTCCTTCGAGATGGCCAGCCGCGGCGGCTGCGGCATCGAGATGGACCTCTCCTCGGTGCCGCTGCGCGAAGAGGGCATGACGCCCTACGAGATCATGCTGTCGGAAAGCCAGGAGCGCATGTTGATGGTGCTCCAGGACGGCCGTGAGGCCGAGGCCGAAACGATCTTCGCCAAATGGGACCTCGCCTTCGCACGAGTCGGCCGGGTCACCGACAGCGGGCGGATGGTGCTGCTCTGGCAGGGTGAGACTGTGGCCGACGTGCCGATCGCACCGGTCGCCGGTGCCTCGCCGGTCTACGACCGTCCCTGGACGCCGGCACCCGGCCGGCCCCCGGTCTATGTCGACGACCGCATGAGCCTGCCGTCTTTCGCCGAAGTGCTGGAAACGCTGATCGGCACGCCCGATCTCGCCTCCAAACGCTGGATCTTCGAGCAATACGATCACACGGTCATGGGTGACACGGTGCAGCGCCCGGGCGGCGACGCGGCCGTGGTGCGGGTGCACGGCACGAGGCGGGGGTTGGCACTGACGGCGGACTGCACGCCGCGCTACTGTGCCGCCGATCCGAAGGAGGGCGGCCGCCAGGCGGTGGCCGAAGCCTGGCGCAACCTGACCGCCGTCGGTGCCCTGCCGCTCGCGATCACCAACTGCCTCAATTTCGGCAATCCCGAGCGACCGCACGTCATGGGCCAGATCGTCGCCTGTATCGAAGGCATGGCCGAGGCGTGTGCCGCTCTCGACTTCCCGGTCGTTTCCGGCAACGTGTCGCTCTACAACGAGACCGACGGACGGGCGATCCTGCCGACGCCGACGGTCGGCGGCGTGGGCCTGATCGACGACCTCGATCGGATGGTCGGCATCGCCTTCGGTCGTGGCGATCTGCGGCTGATGCTGGTCGGCGAGAGCGAGGGCTGGGTCGGCGCATCGCTCTTCTGGCGTATCGTCTGCGATCGCGAGAGCGGCGCGCCGCCGCCGGTGCGGCTGGCGTGCGAGCGACGCAACGGCGATTTCGTGCGCGCCGCGGTCCGGGCCGGCCGGGTCCGCGCCTGCCACGATCTCTCCGACGGCGGTCTGGCGGTGGCGCTGGCGGAAATGTGCATCGCCTCGGACATCGGCGCGCAACTGGAGATGCCGCTCGACGTCACCTCGCTCTATGGCTGGCTCTTCGGCGAGGACCAGGCGCGCTATCTCCTGGCGATCGACCCCGCCGACGAGAAGGCCCTGCAGGAAGAGGCGCATCGTGCGGGCGTGCTCTGTCGCCCGATCGGCATCACCGGCGGCGAGACGTTGAACCTGGGCGGCCGCGAGGCCATATCCGTGGCGGCGCTGCGTGCGCGGCGCGAGGGCTGGATGCCCGCTTACATGGGCGCTCCCGGCACGGCGTGAGGACGCGAGCGGTTCCCCCCTTCGACGAGGAACGATCGATGGCGATGCGTGTGGACGAGATCGAGCGGCTGGTGAAGGAGGCTCTTCCCGACGCCCAGGTGGTGATCGAGGACCTGGCCGGCGACGGCGACCACTATCGCGCCACCATCATCTCGGAGAAGTTTCGTGGCCTGCCGCGTGTGCGCCAGCACCAGCTCGTCTATGATGCGCTGGGCGGGCGCATGGGCGGCGAATTGCACGCTCTGGCTCTGACCACCTCGCCGCCGCCCTCTGAAGCATCGTGAGCCCCGAGCCGGCGACGGTCCCTCACCCCTCACCCGTCACTTCCTAGTCCACGCGACACCTCGAACCCCGAAAGACCGAATCATGAGCGATCCCGTTCACGAGCGTATCAAGAAGCAGATCGAGCAGGACGACGTCGTCCTCTACATGAAGGGCACGCCGGTCTTCCCGCAATGCGGCTTCTCCTCCGGCGCCGTGCAGGTGCTCTCGCACCTCGAAGTGCCGTTCCAGTCCTACAACGTGCTCGAGGACCAGGACATCCGCGAAGGCGTGAAGACCTTCTCCGACTGGCCGACCATCCCTCAGCTCTATGTCAAGGGCGAGTTCGTCGGCGGCTTCGACATCATGCGCGAGATGTTCGAGAGCGGCGAACTGCAGGAGATGATGCGCGACAAGGGTCTGGTCGAGGCGAAGAGCTGAAGGCGGGCGAGCTTCGCCGGCGCGACGCCGGGCTCGGGTCGACGCTGGATCCCGGCGGGTGCTTGATTCCGGGGCGAAAAATGCGCATATCCATCGATCGATACGTGCATTTCGTCGACGGAGGCAGCCTGTGGCACCTTCTCTCGTGACCATGACCGATGCCGCCGTCGCGCGGGCGCGGCACCTGCTCGCCACCCGCGGCGGCGATGCCGAAGGAATCAAGCTGTCGGTCAAGCCGACCGGTTGCTCCGGACACAGCTACACGATGGATTTCGCCCGCGAGATCGGCCCGGCCGACGAGGTGATCGACGCCGGTGGCGTCAAGCTCGTGGTCGATCCCATGGCCGTGATGTACCTGCTCGGCACGCGCATCGATTACAAGGAAGACCGCCTCGGCGCGCAGTTCATCTTCGAGAATCCCAACGAGAAGAGCCGGTGCGGTTGCGGTGAGAGCTTTTCCATCTGATCGTCGGGGCAGGCGACGATGGACGACCTTGCCGCCATGCCGAGCGTGACCTTTCTCCTTCCCGACGGACGAAGCGTCGAGGTGGCGGTGAGCGCCGGCACCACGGTTCTTCAAGCAGCGCGCGCGGCGGATATCCCGATCGAAGGCGCCTGTGGCGGTGCGATGGCCTGCGCGACCTGCCACGTGCATGTAGAAGAGGCGCAGTTCGACCGGCTCGACGAGCCTTCGGATGAAGAGGACGACATGCTCGATCTCGCCCAGAGCCTGGCGCCCACGTCGCGTCTGGGCTGCCAGATACGCCTCGACGACCGGATCGGGCGGCTGATCGTCCGCGTGCCGCGCACCACCCTGCTGGCGGACTGACGGCGATGAGGAGCACCGGCGCCGGCCTTTCGCCCGAGAGCCTGGCTCTGGCCCCGGGCACGCGCATCGTGGTCGCGATGTCCGGCGGTGTCGACAGCGCCGTGTGTGCCGGTCTTCTGGCCGAAGCCGGCTTCGAGGTCGTGGGTATCACGCTCAGGCTCTACGATCACGGCGCCGCGGTCGCCGGGAAGGGTTCCTGCTGCGCCGGCCGCGACATCGAGGACGCGCGGGCGGTGGCGGACCGGTTGGGTATCCCGCACTATGTGCTCGACATGGAACGCCGCTTTCGCGAGGCGGTGATCGACGATTTCGCCGATTCCTATGCCGCGGGGCGCACGCCCATTCCCTGCGTCCGCTGCAATCAGAGCGTCAAGTTCACCGACCTTCTGGCGGTCGCGCGCGATCTGGGTGCGTCGGCTCTGGCGACCGGGCATTATGCGCGCCGCGTCGGCGGGGCTTCCGGCGCCGCCCTGCACGCCGCCGCAGACCCGTCGAAGGATCAGAGCTACTTTCTCTTCGCCACCCGCCAGGACCAGCTCGACTTCAGCCGGTTTCCTCTGGGCGACCTGAGCAAGGACGAGACGCGCGCGCATGCCGAGCGGCTTTCGCTGCCCGTGGCGCGCAAGGCCGAAAGCCAGGACATCTGCTTCGTACCGCAGGGTCACTATTCCGATCTGGTGGCGCGCCTGCGGCCGGGCGCGATGATGCCGGGCGACATCGTGCACGTCGACGGCCGGGTACTCGGCCGCCACGAGGGCGTGATCCACTACACCATCGGTCAGCGGCGCGGCCTCAGGATCGCCGCCGGTGAGGCCCTGCACGTGGCCGCGATCGATCACGCCGCACACAGGGTGATCGTCGGCCCCCGTGATGCCGTGCTCGCCACGGGCGCGCGCCTCGAGGCGGCCAACTGGCTCGCCGGCGCGGATGTGATCCCGGCCTGGTTCGCCTGCGCGCTCAAGCTCGGCCACAACGAGGACCTGCTGCCGGGCCGCGTCGATCGGCATGCGGACGGCGACGCCGAGGTGACGTTCGACGAACCGGCGTTCGCGGTCGCGCCGGGCCAGGCGTGTGTCGCCTATGATGGCACCCGCCTGATCGGTGGCGGCTGGATCACCCGAACGGCATCCGCCGACGGCATTGCCACGGCCGCTTGACAGGCGCATCGCCGGTTCTTAAGTGCTGCCTGCCGGTGCCGCCCGCGCAATGTCGCACGGCCTCGAGCGCGCAATCCTGGCCGCAAAGCCTCGGGGCGGAGTAGCTCAGTTGGTTAGAGCAGCGGAATCATAATCCGCGTGTCGGGGGCTCAAGTCCCTCCTCCGCTACCAGATTTCCGAATGATTTCAGAATGTTTCTTCTGGTTCCCCAGGGGACCGGGGGCAGTCGCGTCTTTGGTGTAGACCGGCTGATGGCTGGAACCT
>JAGREO010000242.1 GCA_020446525.1 Geminicoccaceae bacterium
TGTCGGCAAGTCGACGCTGTTCAACAGGCTCACACGCTCGCGCCGGGCCCTGGTCCACGACACGCCGGGCCTCACCCGCGACCGCATCGAGGGTCGCGCGGACTTCATGGATCTCGACCTCGATCTGGTCGACACCGCGGGTCTCGAAGTGGGTCTCGAGGGGCCCTTGAGCGAGCGGCTGGTGCGTCTCGGACTGGCCGCCCTCGAGCGCGCCGACGCGGCGCTCTTTCTGGTCGATGCACGCGCCGGCATCACCGCCATGGACGAGGAGATCGCCGATCTGCTGCGGCGGCAGACCAGGCCGATCGTGCTGGTCGCCAACAAATGCGAGGGACGCGCCGCCGAAGCGGACGCGCTCGATGCCTGGCGCCTGGGCCTGGGCGAGCCGCTGATGCTCTCGGGCGAGCACGGCATCGGTCTCGACGCGCTGGCCGAACGGCTGCAGGCGCTGATGGCGGCGAAGGAGGGGGCCTCGGTCGAACCGGTCGGGAGCGACGGTGCGCCCGGCATCGACGAGGAGCCGGAGATGATCCGGCTCGCCATCGTCGGCAGGCCGAATGCGGGAAAGTCGTCCCTGATCAACCGGCTGCTCGGCGAGGAGCGCCAACTGACCGGGCCCGAGCCCGGCCTCACCCGCGACAGCGTCGGCAATCGCTGGCATTGGCGCGGCCGTGCGATCGAACTCGTGGATACCGCCGGCTTGCGGCGCAAGGCGCGCATCGAGACGACGCCCGAGCGGCTGTCCGCCTCGGTGGCCGTCCGCGCCATCCGCGAAGCGCACGTCGTGCTGTTGATGCTGGACGCCACCCAGGCGCTGGAAAAGCAGGATTTCACCATTGCCAACCTGGCGCTCGACGAGGGCAGGGCGCTGGTGGTCGGCATCAACAAATGGGATCTCGTCGAGGACGGTAAGGAGCTGCTGGCGGAGATACGCTTCCGGCTCAAGCACCGCATGTCACAGGTGCCGGACGTCCCCTTCCTGACCTTCTCCGTGCTGCAGGGCCGCGGCCTCGCGAAGCTGATGCCGACCATCGTCGAGACCTTCGAGCGCTGGTCCACCCGCATCTCGACCGGACGCCTCAATCGCTGGCTGGTGCAGGCGCTGAGCGAGAACCCGCCGCCGATGGCGCAGAACCGCCGCATCAAGATGCGCTACGCGACGCAGGTGGCGAGCCGGCCGCCGACGATCGCGATCTTCGCCAACAAGCCCGCCGACGACATTCCCGCCAGCTACATGCGCTATCTGACCAAGAGCTTCGCCGCCCACTTCGCGCTCGAAGGCGTGCTCGTGCGGATCGTCGTCCGCCACGGCGACAATCCCTATCACGAAGGCTGAACGAAGAGCCGGAACCGCTCATGGTTTGTTCCGTGCTTCAGCACGACGCTCCATCGAGCGGTGAATGGCCGTGGCTACGGTCTGCGGATCGCCCGGATAGGGCAGGCGGATCGGGCGGCCGCCGGCGTGCGAGATCGAAACCGAACCCATGCTGATCCGCAGCGTGTGAATCTCGTCGAGACGGGCGCATCGAAACCCGCCGCCCTCCAGCTTCTGTGAGGTCAAGAGACGGCGGTCGGTCACCAGCCATTTGTTCTGGCCCGCAAGAAGGTAGGGCACGACCAGGCTCGCCGTCCATCCGAGCGCCGCGACGGTGATGGCCGCGAACATGAGATCGGGGTGCTGCCGGCCGAGCAAGACGTAGAGCAGCACGAGAAAAACGACGATACCGGCGAGACGAACCAGCCGCCATCGCCGCAACCTCGCCATGTCGGTCTCGCCGCGCAGCACCTCCTCTTCCGACGCTTCCAGCCGATCCCAGCGTGCGGCCATGATCAGCGGCCGGGATCATCAGGGGTGGTCCGCGCCCGCGCGCACGCCTCGCGCACCCAGCAGCCCTCGAGGTGGTCGTTGACCAGGCCCATCGCCTGCATGAAGGCATAGGCCGTGGTCGGGCCGACGAAGGTCCAGCCGCGGCGCTTGAGATCCTTCGACAGGGCGATGGACTCTTCCGTGCGGGTCAGGAGCGCCAGGCTCGCCCTGTCGCAGCGCTCGGGTCTGGTTGAAGGGTGCGGCTCGAAGCGCCAGAAATAGGCGGCCAGCGAACCCTCTTCTGCGACCAACTCGAGTGCGCAGCGGGCATTGTTGATGGTCGAGACGATCTTGCCCCGGTGGCGGACGATGCCGGTGTCGGCGAGCAGGCGGGTGACGTCGGCATCGTCGAATCCGGCGACCGTGGCGAGATCGAAGCCGGCGAAGGCGCGGCGGAAATTCTCGCGTTTCCTGAGGATCGTCAGCCAGGAGAGGCCGGACTGGAACCCCTCGAGACAGATCTTCTCGAACAGGCGCCGATCGTCGAACACCGGCCGGCCCCACTCCCGGTCGTGATAGGCCCGATAGAGCGGATCGGTGCCGGCCCACCCGCACCGGCACCGACCATCCTCTCCTTCGATCAATCCGTCATTCATCGGCCGTTCGTCTCCCCAGCGGTCCGGGGCGCGACCATAGGCGACGGGGGCGGTGACCGCGAGGCTGCATACGCCGCCCCGGAAGAGGGTGCTCAGGGCGCGGTGATCAGGGCAGGGCGTTCAGGGCCAGGCGCATCGAGCGGATCGCCGCATCGGTGGCGGCGCGCGCCTCGTCGGTCGAGCGACGGGGTGCCTCGGCCGCGGTCAGGGCCCGCATGGTGCGCAACAGCGTCACTTCGTCGATCGGAGCGGGCTCCGCCGGCCGGGTCACGCCGCCGCACACCAGCGCCACGTAGCGGCGTTCATTCTCGTTGAGTTCGCGGAAATAGGCGCCCACGGCGATGTCGCAGGACGCGGCCATCGTCGCGCGCGCCTGCATGTCGTTCATCGCGCGACGTTTTTCGGCGGCGATGCTGCCGAGCATCTGTACGTCCGTGCAACCGGAAAGCGCCACCACGGCGCCGAGAACCAGGGTGATCTTGCGCATCGTCTTCTCCTAGGTTGAAGCAATAAGACTATTATCACATCAATAATAGGATGTGCAACTGTTTTAGGTCTGAGGTCATAAGTCAATCTGTTGGTTTCGTCGGGTCGGGAAAAGCTCTATGGGCGGTGCAGCGAATTCGGAGGAGTGTCGATGGACGCGCGGATCACATGGGTCGAAGGCCGGTCGTTTCTGGCCGAATCGGGCAGCGGGCACGCTTTGGTGATCGACGGTCCCACCAGTGCCGGCGGGCGGAACATCGGCCCGGCGCCGATGGAGCTCGTGCTGCTCGGCGCCGGCGGCTGCTCGATCTTCGATGTCGTGTCGATCCTGCAGAAGAGCCGCCAGAAGGTGACGGACTGCCGTCTCGAGATGCGCGCCGAGCGCGCCGATGCGGCACCACGGGTGTTCACCCGCATCGACATGCACTTCGTCGTACGCGGTCGGGGTCTCGTGTCCGACAAGGTCGCCCGCGCGGTGCAGCTCAGCCTCGAGAAATACTGCTCCGCCACGGCGATGCTCGGTCGCACCGCCGAGATCGGCCACAGCTTCTCCATCGAGGAGGAGGAGGCTTCACCGGAAGGCGGCGAGTGAGCGCCGCTGACGGCCGCTCCCGTCGAAATTCTCCGGCGCCAGCCACGCCTGCATGGCGGCACGCAGCGCCGGCCATTCGTGGTCGAGGATCGAGAACCATGCCGTGTCGCGGTTTCGGCCCTTGATGACCATGTGCTGGCGAAAGACGCCCTCGAAAGTGAAGCCGAACCGCAAGGCGGCACTGCGGCTGGCCTCGTTCGCGGCGTTGCACTTCCACTCCAGCCGCCGGTAACCCAGCTCGTCGAAGACGTGGGTGAAGAGCAGCAGCATCGCTTCGGTCGGTGCGGGCGTCTTCTGCAACGCTTCGGCGTACCAGATGTGGCCGACCTCGATCACGCCGTGTTCGGGCGTGATCCGCAGCCAGGAGAGCATGCCCTTGGCGGTGTCGTCGCGCGCGTCGATCACCCCGCAGAACAAGGGGTCGGCGGATCGGGCGCGACCTTCGAGCCATTCCGCCATGGCCGCCTCGTCGGCAAAAGGGCCATACGGCATGTAGTCCCATATCCGCTCGGCCTTCGGTGTGCCGTGGCCGGCGGCGAAGATCTGGGCCGCATGACGTGGCACGTCGATCGGCTCGAGCCGGACGTACCGGCCGCGGTAGGTGCGCGCCGCCACACCCTGCGCCGGCACGCGAAAGTTCTCGCCCATCGCACTCCCTCCCTCGGTCCACTGAAGACCTGAACCGCGGGATCGGCCGACGCCAGAGCCAAAAGTCGTACCGGACGGGTACCGCTATTCCTTCACCGCGCCGGTGAGGCTGGAGACGTAATATTCGACGAAGAACGAGTAGAAGATGGCGACCGGGATCGAGCCCAGGAGCGCGCCCGCCATCAGCGAGCCCCAGTGATAGACGTCGCCTTCCACGAGCTGGGTGAGCACCGCCACCGGCACCGTCTTCTTCTCGTTCGACTGGATGAAGGCGAGAGCATAGATGAACTCGTTCCAGGACAGCGTGAAGGCGAAGATGCCCGAGGAGATGAGACCGGGCACCGCCAGCGGCAGCGTGATCTTGGAGAGGATCTGCAGCCGTGTGGCGCCGTCGATCAGTGCGCATTCCTCGAGTTCGTAGGGGATCGACTTGAAATAACCGATCAGCAGCCAGGTGGAGAAGGGGATGAGGAAGGTCGGGTAGGTGAGGATCAGTGCGAGCTGGCTGTCGAACACGCCCAGATTGAAGACCACCGTCGCCAGCGGAATGAAGAGGATCGAAGGCGGCACCAGATAGGCCAGATAGATCGCCAGGCCGACCCATTGCGAGCCCTTGAAGCGCAACCGCTGAATGGCGTAGGCGGCCAGCACCGAGGCAAACACCGAGATCGCCGTGGCGACGATGGCGACGGTCATCGTCGTCATCAGCCATTGCGGATAATCGGTCTCGAACAGCAGCTTGTTGATGTTGGCCAGCGTCGGCGAGCTGACCCAGAAGGGGTTATAATCCTTGTAGTTATAGAGCTCCTCGTTTGATTTCAGCGTGGTGATGGTCATCCAGTAGAACGGAAAGAGCAGCACGACGACGAAGCCGATCAGCGGCGTGTAGAGCAGCAGGATGCGCCGCGGCAGGCTCTCCCAGGAGATCGCACCCTGCCGCTCGGCGGTGTTGATCGGTGCCAGATCCTCGTCGGGTGCGGCCTTGGCCACGTCGGTCGCGACCTTTGTCGCCACGTCAGTCATTGCCTTCTCCCTGCTGCCACTTGCGGCGGGCAAGGGCGAAGTAGCTGAACATGGTGGCGGCGATGAGGAAGGGGATCATGGCGACGGCGATCGCCGCGCCCTCGCCGAGCTGACCGCCCGGAATGGCCCGCTGGAAGGCCAGCGTCGCCATCAGATGGGTGGAGTTCACCGGACCGCCGCGGGTGATCGCGTAGACCAGCTGGAAGTCGGTGAAGGTGAAGATCACCGAGAAGGTCAGCACGACCGCGAGGATCGGCATCAGCATGGGAAAGGTGACGTGCTTGAAGCGCTGCCACGCGGTGGCCCCGTCGAGCATCGCCGCCTCGTAGAGCGAGGGCGAGATCGTCTGCAGCCCGGCCAGAAGGCAGATGGCGACGAAGGGAATGCCGCGCCAGATATTGGCGAAGATCAGCGAGAAGCGGGCGTTCCAGGGCTCGCCCAGAAAGTTGATGTAGCTGTCGAGCAGGCCCAGCTTGTCGACCAGCACATAGGAGATGATCGAGAACTGCGGGTCGTAGATCCACCAGAAGGCGATGGCCGAGAGCACCGTCGGCACGATCCATGGGATCAGGATGATCGCCCGCAACAGCGATTTGAACGGCAGGTGGTGGTTCAGCAGGAGTGCGAGCCACAGGCCCAGCGCGAACTTCCCGACGGTGGCGACGACGGTATAGAGCACCGTGTTCCACACCGACATCCAGAAGATCGGGTCGCCCCAGAGCCAGTAGTAATTGCCGAGGCCGATGAATTCACCGCGCCCGCCGATCCGCTGGTCGGTGAAGGCGAGCCACACACCGAGACCGAGCGGATAGGTCAGGAAGACGATCAGGAGACCGGCGGCGGGCAGCATGCACAAGAAGATCAGGAACGCCTTGTTGTCGAACAGGCGGCTGATCCAGTTGTCTTCCGCCGGGCGGACGACATAGGTATCGGCGCTCGTCGCCACGCGTTTCTCCCATTCTCACCAAAGAGACGTCGCCGCCGGCACAAGGCCGGCGGCGACCCTGCACTCAGCGATAGTAGCGCTGGGCCCGGCGCTCGGCCTCCGAAGCGGCCTCTTCCGGCGTCGACTGACCGGCACAGACCGAAGCGACCATCTGCACCATGACGAAATCGGCGAGCACGGCCGAGCTCGCCGCACCGAGCTTGCCCGAATAGCCGTCCCAAAGGCTGTCCTTCATGACGTGCTGGTAGGGCTTGACCTTCTCGGGCTCCCAGACCGGGCTGGAATCATAGGCCTGCAACGGATGGTTCCAGTAGCCCAGACAGCCCTCGAGCCAAGGCGAATACTGCTCCTTCTCCATCATGAAACGCAGATACTGCTTGGCGGCGTTGGGATAGGGCGAGTGCTTGAAGATCATCGAATTGACCACCAGCGCCCGCTCGGTCGGCATGCCCACCGGCCCGATCGGCATGCGGCTGTGGAAGGTGTCCTCGGCGATCTTCTGGATGGCGGGATCGTCCGAGTTCTTGGCCGCGAAATAGATCGAAATGCCGTTCTGCGTCAGGCTGATCTCGTCGGCGAGATAGGCCTTGTTGTTGTTCGAATCGAGCCAGGAGAGACAGCCCGGAATGAACGTCTCGGAGAGCGCCTTGGCGTATTTCAGCGCCTCGATCGTCTCGGGGCTGTTGATGACGACGTTCTCCTCGTCGTCGACCATCTTGCCGCCGAAGGCCCAGACCACCCAGTTGCACCAGGCGTTGGCGTCACCGACCGCATTGCCCAGCGCCAGGCCCATCGGCGTGCCGGCCTTCTGCAGGTCCTGCGCCATCTTCAAAAAGCCGTCGACGTCCTCCGGCACGGACTGGTGGCCGGCCGCCTCGAGCTTCGACTTGCGATAGACGACGCGGCCGCCCGAGGCGCCGATCGGCATGGCGATCCAGTTCCCGGTCTCGCTGTCCTTGCCGTAGCGCTCGGCCAGCGGCCACCAGCCGCCATATTTCTCGCCCAGATAGGTGGCGAGGTCGGTCATGTCGACGATCTTGTCGACATAGGTCTGCGGGTCGTCGCTCCAGGCGACGACGATGTCGGGGCCGCTGCCGACATTGGCGGCGACGGCGGTCTTCGGCCGCAAATCCTCCCAGCTCTCGAATTCGAGCTTGACGGGCACACCCATCTCTTCGGTGAATTTCGCGGTGTTGGAGCGGAAGATGTCCTCGTCGGGTCCGACGAATTTCGAGGGCCGCAGCACGGTGAGCTGGGCGCCGTCCTCGATCGGCAGATCGGGCGGCTGGACGTCGGCCGTCGGAATTTCCGCCCGCAACGCCGTCGAGCCGAGCAGCGTGCCGGCGAGCGCACCCGCGCCGATCTTGATCGTATCCCGTCTGTTGAAACGGTGCATCGTTCGATCTCCCTGAGTTTGACGGATCCGACGGCACGGACGCCGGGCCGGAATTCCGATCCCGACCCGTATGCCGACGATGTGGCCTTGCATCTTGCAACAGCTTGCCCCGGCCTGCAACAAGACGGCGACGCGTCCGCGTGGTGGCGCGCGGCAGCAGAAAGGCGATCCGATCATGAACGTCCTGATCACCGGCGGCGGTGGCTTCATCGGCAAGAAACTGGCGGCGAAGCTGCTGCAGCAGGGAACGATCGGCGGCCACTCCATCGACCGGCTCGACGTGGTCGACGTCGTGCCGGTCCAGGGCCTGTCCGACGATCCGCGGCTGCACACGGCCGCCCTCGACATCACCGACGAGCCGGCGGTGCGCCGGCTGATCGAGCAGGGCGTCGATCTGGTCTTCCATCTGGCGGCGATCGTCAGCGCCGCGGCGGAGGCCGACACCGACCTCGGCTACCGGGTCAATCTCGACGGCACCCGCCATCTGCTCGAAGCGATGCGGGCCCGCCCCGGAACACCCAAGATCGTCTTCGCCAGCTCGTGTGCGGTCTATGGCGGCGACATGCCCGACGTGATCCGCGACGATACGCATCTGACGCCGCAGACCTCCTACGGCACGCAGAAGGCGGCGAGCGAGCTGCTGGTCGCGGATTACAGCCGCAAGGGCTTCGTCGACGGCCGCTCGCTCAGGCTGCCGACCATCGTCGTGCGGCCCGGCAAGCCGAACAAGGCGGCCTCGACCTTCGCCAGCTCGATCATCCGCGAGCCGCTGGCCGGTCAGGAAGCCGTCTGTCCGGTGAGCCTCGAGAGTGCGATGTACATCCTCTCGCCTCGGCGTGTGGTGCAGGCGTTCGTGCACACCGCCGAGCTGCCGAGCGAGGCCTTCGGCATGACCCGCTCCCTGCTGCTGCCGGGCATCACCGCCAGCGTCGCGGAGATGATCGAAGCCTTGCGGCGTGCGGCGGGTGACCAGGCCGTCGCCCGCATCCGCCACGAGCCCGACGCCATGATCCAGCGCATCGTCCAGGGCTGGGCGCCCAGGGCCGACGCCGCACGCGCCCGCTCGATGGGCTACGAGGCCGATGCGTCGATGGACGAGATCGTCCGCGCCCATATCGAGGACGAGCTGGGCGGCCGTATCGCCACCTGAAGAGGTGCCGCGGACGGGGGAACAGGGCAAGCGGGAGATCGAGCGTGACCGATCGTGCAGCGGCTCCAACCGCGCCGGATGCTTCGCAGCACCCGGATGACGCGCGACGCATCCTGGCGGACCTTCGCCGCAGCATCGACAATCTCGATGCGGCGCTCATCCACCTGATCGCAGAGCGCTTCCGGCTGACCCGCAAGGTGGGCGCCCTCAAGGCGGAGCACGACCTGCCGCCGGGCGATCCCGAGCGCGAGGCGGCGATGCTCGAGCGGCTGCGTGAACGCGCCGTGGAAGCCGATCTCGATCCCGATTTCGCCGAGAAGCTGCTGCGCTTCATCATCCGGGAAGTGATCCAGCACCATCGGGCGATCAAGGGCTGACGACGCGTCAGACCGCTTCCTCGTCGTCCTTCGCCACACTCTCGCTGCCGCGCGCCGAAAGAAAGTTGCCGAGCGGCTCGAGCCTGGGGATGTGCTCGCAAAAGGCACGGACGGCGACCAGCATCGGCACCGCCACCAGCATCCCCATGGCCGACCACAGCCACGCCCAGAAGGTGATCGCCAGAAAGATCACGACCGTGTTCATCTCCAGCCGCCGTCCGACGAAGTAAGGCGTCACCAACTGTCCCTCGATGGTGGTCAGGGTGAAGTAGGCGGCGGCCGGAAGGACGGCCGGACCGATCTGATCGAAGGTCATGAGGCCGACGACGCCGGCGATCGCGATACCCGCCAGGGCGCCGACATAGGGGACGTAGTTGAAGGAGAAGGCGATGACCCCGAACAGCAGGGCGTTGGGCATGCCGAGCGCCCACATGGTGGTGCCGACGGCGATCCCCAATCCGGCGTTGATCAGTGTGATCGTGAAGAAATAGCGCGAGAGCTTGCGCTCGATGTCGTAGGCGATGCGGATCGCCCGCCGCTTGTCCCTGAAGGTCGGCATGGCGTGGACGATCTTCTCGTAGAACATGTCGCCCGACGCGAGCACGAAGAGCAACAGGATCAGCGCGAACACCGCCTGCGAGAGCATCGCCGGCGTTTCCAGCGCCACGCTGGTGAGCACGCTCGGCTGGCGCACCACCACTTCCTGAACGTCTTCGTCGGCGGTGCCCTTGGCGATCTCCTCGACCTGCTGGCTCGCCTCGACCACGGCACTGGCCGAGCCCAGAAGACTGCGCACCTTGAATTGCAGCTCACGGACGATGCGCGGTGCATCGTCGACCCAGCCGGCGACCGGGTCGGCGAGCAGCGAGAGACCCATCAACAGCAACGCCGCCAGGCTGCCGACGATGAAGAACGCCGAGAGCCCCGAGGGGATGCCGCGCCGGTCGAGAAAGCGCCGCACGGGGCTGAACACCAGCGCCAGCAGGAAGCCGAAAACGACCGGGATCAGGAACACCCGCGCATAGGCGATGCCGGCGACGAGCAACATCAGGAATATGCCGATGACCGCCCAGCGCGGCACCGACTGCGACGAAAGACGCACGACCGGCCGCGCCGGAGCCGAAGGATCGGCCGCCTCCGCCTCGCCTTCGACCGGTCCACCGGCCAACTCGCGCATGCGCGCCTCGTCCACGACCTGCTCGCGCATGCGCGCTTCGTCCATGTGTCGAGCCTCACCGATCCAGCGTCGCACCAGGCCGCCGATCACCGTGGCGCCCGGTCACGCGACCACCTCCGCGACGTCGTCCCGTGCGACGACACAACGCATTCTCGCGCGTCATGTTCCGCAAGGTCATCGCTTCGATCGCCGAGGCGTATTCCCGTGTCCCGTCGCGCGAGACGAGAGAGGACGCCGCCGGCCGCGACCCGCAGCCTCAGTCCTCGGCGAAGTGAACGGTGACGCGCCGGTTCTGCCGGCCCTTGTTCTCGATCTTGCCGATGCGGACCGGGCCGATTTCGCGGGTCGAGCGGACGTGGGTGCCGCCGCAGGCCTGCAGGTCGAGGCCGTCGATGTCGATCAGACGGATACGGCCGCTGCCGCGCGGCGGGCTGACGGACATGGTGCGGACCAGATCGGGGCGGCGATCGAGTTCGTCCTCGTCGATCCAATGTGCGCAGACCGCGTGATCCTCGTCGATCCAGGCGTTGATCCTCGCCGCCAGCTCGTCCTTGTCGAGCCTGGCTTCGGGCAGATCGAAGTCGAGCCGGCCCTTGTCGGGTCCGACGGCGCCGCCGGTCACCGTGCCGTCGACCGCACGGCATAGCAGATGCAGGCAGGTGTGCATGCGCATCAGCCGATGGCGGCGCGGCCAGTCGATCTCGGCGAGCAGCTCGCAGCCGACCGGCAGCGCCTCGTCGTCGGCCGAATGGAGGATCTGGCCCGGGCGCGCGCCCTTGCGTGTGTCGGTGACGGTGAGGTGGAGGCCGTCGAGAACGAGCCGGCCCGTGTCGCCCGGCTGACCGCCCGCCGTCGGGTAGAAGACCGTCCGGTCGAGCTCGACCACGCCATCGTCGGCCGCGATCACCACTGCCGTGCAGCGCTGCAGATAGGCGTCGTCGCGGAACAGCTCTTCGGTCATCTCGTCCTCCTCCCGGTCGATCCGCTCCCGGTCAACCCTCTTCCGGCCCGGCTTCTGCGGGGGCGGGATCGGCCGGCCCTTCGTCTCCGGCGCGCCCGATGGCGAGACGCTCGCTGCGCGGCATCGGATGTCCGAGCAGATGACCGCTTCGGGCGGCCTTGGTCGCGAGGTAGCCGTGATTGTGCGGGTTCGCGGCGAAGGCGTGCGGCACGCGCTCGACCACCTCGATACCATGCGCCCGCAGCGTCGTCACCTTCGCCGGATTGTTGGTCAGCAGGCGGATGGCGTCGATGCCCAGCCGGCGCAGCATCAGGGCCGCCATCAGCCAGTCGCGCTCATCGGCCATGAAGCCCAGGAATTCGTTGGCCTCGATCGTGTCGAACCCGGCATCCTGCAGACGGTAGGCCCGCAGCTTGTTGACCAGCCCGATGCCGCGGCCCTCCTGCGCCATGTAGAGGATGAGCCCGGCACCCTCGGCGGCGATGCGGTCGATCGCACCCTGCAACTGCTCGCCGCAGTCGCAGCGCATCGAGCCGAA
>JAGREO010000243.1 GCA_020446525.1 Geminicoccaceae bacterium
GCGCGTCGCAGGTCAGGCCCTCATAGGCGGCGCCCTGGAAGACGAAGCCGAAGAGATCGGCGTTGCCCTCCGCCTCGACGATGGCGGCCGCGGTATCGGCGAGCTCGACCCAGGTCTCGGGCGGCTCCTTGCCATGCTTCTCGAGCAGGTCGGTGCGGTAGTAGAGGGCCGGCGCGTCGGTGAACATCGGCAGCGCCACCAGCTTGCCGTCGACCGTCTGGCTTTCGATGATCGCCGGGAAGTGTTCGCCCACGATGTCGGCCGCGGCTTCGGAGAGATCGACGAAATGCTCGTGCAGCTGCGGTGCCCAGATGACGTCGGTGCGGTAGACGTCGATGTCGGCGTTCTGGGCGGAGAGCCAGAGCCGGTACTGGCCGAACTGGTCGGTGGTCGAGGCCGGCATGGTGACGATCTCGACCTTGTGGCCGGTCTTCTCCATGAACTGGTCGAGGTGCTTTTGCAGCTCCTGGATGTCCTTGCCGACCGAGCCGCTGACGATCGCCAGATCGGCGGCCGATGCCGGCTGACCCAGGGCACCGAGCGCGGCGCTCGCGGCCAGCATGGCCAGGGCGCTGCAGCGCGTCATGATGCTCATCGATTACCTCCCGGTTTGTTGCAGGGCCGTCCTCGTTGCAGGCCGTTGCATCCCGAATAGAGATAGCCCGCGCAACAGTACAGACGCAACCTTGCGTCGATAGGACACAGTCACCGCACGCGTCAGCCGGGCTCGGGCCGCGCCGGATAGATCACCCTGCCGTCCTCCGTGCGGAGGACGCCCGGCGTCGGCCGGGCCGTTTCCTCGCGGCCCTCGCCCATCAGATGCACCACCGGATGGCCAGTGAGGATCAGATGGTCGGCGACGATCCGCCGATGACAGCGCCACCAGACGGCCTCCGAGCACATCATCGCCAACCTCTCGCGGCGCCCCAGCTCCACCAGGGTCTCGAAGGCCCGGGCGAACGGCGCCGAGAGCGCGTAGTCGGCATAATTGTGGAAGCTGCGGTTGCGCCAGGCACCGTTCAGTTCGTCGTCGATCCCCTCCTGCCGCGGCCGCCTGCCGCCGAGTGCCCCCATGTGCCGGTAACCGATGTCACAGCGGGCCAGATGACCCGGCAGGACGTCTTCGTTGAACACCGGATTGCTGCGCGAGCGGGGAAAGCTGCGGACATCGACCACGAGCGTCACACCGGCCGCCCGCAGGATGCCGGTGAAGCTGTCGATGGTGCGGTTCGAATGGCCGACGGAACAGAAGCCCGTGGCCGCACTCATATCTTCTCGAGGGCACCTTCCTTGTGGGCGGCGACGTGATCGGTCTTGTCGCTCTCGATCTCGTATTGCGGCTCCTCCTTCGAGGCGCGCCGCTTGTGGCCCTTATAGTCGAAATCGCGGGTGTGGACGCGCTTGATGGTGCCCGTGACGTGCCCCGCTTCCGAATTCCAGCGCACGTGATCACCAACCTCGAACTTCGCCATGCGACCCTCCGCAGATGACCGTGAAGCCTGCCGGGAAAACGGGCCGAAAGCCGACGGAGTTCCAGTTCGCACCTGATCCAGATCAAGGACGCCCGGCCGCGGCAATGCTAGCCTCCACGCTGAACGACGCGAGGAGGAGACCATGGCCGCAACGATGAAAGCCGCGATCTTCGTCGAGCCCGGACGGATCGTGCTGGACGAGAAGAAGGTGCCGGAGCCGGGCGCCAACGATGCGCTGATGCGCATCACCACGACCACCATCTGCGGCACCGACATCCACATCCTCAAGGGCGAATACCCCGTCGCCAGGGGCCTCACCATCGGCCACGAGCCGGTGGGCGTGATCGAGAAGCTCGGCCGCAACGTCGAGGGCTACACGGAAGGTCAGCGGGTGATCGCCGGTGCGATCTGCCCGAGCGGCCATTCCTATGCCTGTCTCGACGGGCTGCACAGCCAAGACGGCCAGAGCGGCGCCCACGGGCTCAAGCCGATGGGCGGCTGGCGCTTCGGCAACACCATCGACGGCACCCAGGCGGACTATGTCCTGGTCCCGGACGCGATGGTCAATCTGGCGCCCGTGCCGGACGGGCTCACCGACGAGCAGGTGCTGATGTGCCCGGACATCATGTCCACAGGCTTCGCCGGGGCGGAAGCGGGCAACATCAAGATCGGCGATATCGTGGCGGTGTTCGCCCAAGGTCCGATCGGCCTTTGCGCCACCGCCGGCGCCCGGCTGCGCGGCGCCTCGACCATCATAGCCGTCGACGCGGTGCCGGCGAGGCTGGAGATCGCCCGCAAGATGGGTGCCGATGTGATCGTGAACTTCAAGGAGAGCGACCCGGTCGAAGCCATCATGCAGGCGACCGGCGGCCGCGGCGTCGACGTGGCGATCGAGGCGCTGGGTCTGCAGTCGACCTTCGAGCAGTGCCTGAAGGTCCTCAAGCCCGGCGGCACGCTCTCGAGCCTCGGCGTCTATTCGGGCGACCTGACGATCCCGCTCGCCGCCTTCCACGCCGGCCTCGGCGACCACAAGATCGTCACCTCGCTCTGTCCCGGCGGCAAGGAGCGCATGCGCCGGCTGATGGCGACCATCGAAACCGGGCGCGCCGACCTCGGAGCCCTGGTCACCCACCGCTACCCGCTCGAGAAGATCGAGGAAGCCTACGACCTCTTCGCCCACCAGCGCGACGGGGTGCTCAAGGTGGCGATCACGCCGGGGTGAGCGCTCGACGATGGGACTGGACGATCACGCGAGCGCTTCCTGCAGCACGCCGAGTGCCAGGGCGCGGAGTTCGATCGTCCGGCCGGGGACGCGGCCCTGTTGCATCGCTTCGGCCATGTGCCGCAGGACCAGGCCCGGGGAGCCGTCCGGGGCGAGGCCGTGATAGTTGTGGCCGGTGCGGTCGTAGAGGCCGTTGAAGGCATTGCAGTCGACCGAGGTGACGTTGCGGGGCACCTTGGCCGGGTCTTCGGGGCCGTGATGGCCAAGCCTGCGGGTCAGGGCGCGGTTTCGCACGTTGACCACCTTGCTGGTGCGCAGGGCGAAATCGTCGGCGGCGTGATAGACGACGAGGTGGCGGGCGGCTGCGGCGATCACCGCACCCGGGCGGCCCACTTCCAGCGTCTCGTCGGCGACGTCGGCGGCCGCCATGAAGATGAAGCGGAAGAGCCCCTGCAGGGCGCCGTGCGCGTCGGCCCATCGTTCAAGCGCGCAGCGCATCACGCGGTTGCCCATCGAATGCGCCAGGACGTTCATGTGCTTGAGGCAAGGCACGTCGCGCGGGCGAGCATCGCGCCAGGCGACGAACTTGGCCAGCGCCCGCGCCGCGGAAAGTCCGCTCTGCTCGGCCGCCACCTGATCGTCCCAGTAATCGCGCAGCAGGCCGAAATCGTCGTCGCAGGGCCAGATCATCGGCACCACCCGGAGGAGGCCCGGCGCCAGCACGTCGAAACCGTGCTGCAGCTCTTCCGTCTGCACGAACGCATCTTCGGGCAGACAGTTGTAGCCGTGCAGATAGAGCAGGACCTGCGCCGCATCGCTGCGGCGCAATTCCTCGAGAAAGGGCGTCGACGTCAGTTCCTCGTAGGCTCCCGGCTCCTGGCGGCGGGCGAAGAAGATCGACGCCTGCGGCTCGTTGTCGGCCAGATCGAACTCGATACGACGGCCGGCCTGCGAGCGCGGGCCCTGAAAAAGGCGGCGGTTGGTGAGAAAGAGCATCGTCGGCTCCGCATGTCTCGTGATCGATGATAGGAATATCATCTCTTGTCGGGACATGCAAGAACTGTTGGGAAAATTTACGCTCGCTGTGAGCGCCGGCGCCGCCGGGCGGGGGAATGGCGGTCGGCAGGCGTCGGATTTTCTTCCAATTCGGCGCCCATGGCCTTGGCCGGCCAGCGGCACCAGGTGCGCACGATGCAGGCGGCACAATCGGGCTTGCGGGCCTTGCAGACGTAGCGGCCGTGCA
>JAGREO010000244.1:0-10137 GCA_020446525.1 Geminicoccaceae bacterium
TTGTGCCGGCCGACATCCTCCATGTAGAGCAGCAGCCGGTCCTCCTCGCAGAGCGCGCAGCCGTGGATGGCGCCGGCCTTGAGGTAGAGCGAAGGGCAGGTGGCGATGGTCCGGGTGAGCGCGTACAGCGAGGAGGTGCGCAGCACGGCGTCGGCCGGCAGGCGGACCTCCTCGAAGCGCTCCATCAGATCGCCGAACACGGTGCCCTGGGCGCAGCCGGAGGTGCGCACCTTCTTCTTGAGCTTTTCCTCGTAGTCGGTCGCCCGGGCGGTGCGCACCACCACGAGGTCGAGGTCCTCGTCGTGCTCGACGGCCGTCACCCGATCGTCGAGCCGCAGCATGTTCTGGTTGAGCAGGAAACCGAGCGCCAGATAGTCTGGATGATCGCCGATCGTCATCATCGTGACGATCTCCTGGTCGTTCAGAAAGAGCGTCAGGGGCCGCTCGTGGACGATGTCGGCGGTCATCTCGCGCCCGTCCTGGTCGATGCCGGAGATCGGCCGGGTCAGACGCGGATCGTCGGGGTCGGGCAGCAGCAGCGGGCTCGCTCCGGTCTCGCTCATCGTCTCCATCCTCCCGACGGCCGACGGTCGCCGGGCTTACGGCCCTCGGCAAGCGAAGGACGGCTTGCGATCCCGCGCCCGGCACGCCATCTGCCGGTCGTACGGGCGCGAAGGCGTGCTCCGGCGCGTCGATCGATCGCATGGCCCGATCCCTCCGGTCGCTCCACCGATCCAGCGAAGGCTCTAGCCGAGACGGACCCGCATGAGCAAGACGACCGCCCGTTCCCGTCCGGCCGCCGCACGTTCGACCAGGGCCGGGCCCGGCATGCTGCGCCGGCTGCTCGGTCTGCTGCCGGCGCTGCTGGTGGCGGGGCTGGTGCTCTGGGCGGCGCTCTACTTCGTTCTGGCGCCCGATCTGCCGGACACGGGCGAGCTGTTCGCCGATGCGCGGCAGGCGCGGGTGACGGTGATCGCGGCCGACGGCTCGATCGTCGCCGAGCGCGGCGTCGACGGCCGCGCCTATGTGCCGCTCGGGCAGATCAGCCCATATGTCGAGGCGGCGGTGCTGGCGACCGAGGACCGGCGTTTCTACAGCCACTTCGGTCTGGACCTGATCGGCACCGGCCGGGCGCTGCTGGCCAATCTCTCCTCGGGCGGCGTCGTCGCCGGCGGCTCGACCATCACCCAGCAACTGGCGAAGAATCTCTATCTGACGCCCGAGCGCTCGCTCACCCGCAAGCTGCGCGAGCTGGTCCTCGCCTTGTGGCTCGAGGCGCGGCTGACCAAGGAGCAGATCCTCGAGGTCTATCTCAATCGCGTCTATCTGGGTGCCGGCGCCTACGGCGTGGAGGCCGCGGCCCGGCGCTACTTCGCCAAGAGCGCCGCCGAGCTCGATCTCGCCGAAGCCGCGATGATCGCCGGCCTGCTCAAGGCGCCCTCGCGCTATGCGCCGACCACCGATCTGGACGCGGCGCAGGCGCGGGCGGCGACGGTGCTGGCGGGCATGGTCGATGCCGGGGTGCTCTCGGCCGAGGACGCGGCGGCGGCGCGGGCCGCCCCGGCCGAGCCCGCCCGCGCCGGCCGCGGCGATTTCGCCGGCTATTACGTCGATCACGTGCTCGACGGTCTGACCGAGCATCTGGGCAAGCCCGCCGACGACTGGGTGGTGCGCACGACACTCGACCCGCGTCTGCAGCAGGCGGCCGAGGCGGCTCTGCGCACTCATCTGAGCGGTGCGCCGGGTCTGCAGGGTGCGGTGGTGCTGCTGGACGACGACGGAGCGATCCGTGCGATGGTCGGCGGACGCGACTATCGCGGCCTCGGGCAGAACCGCGCTCTTGCCGAGCGTCAGCCGGGCTCGGCCTTCAAGACCTTCGTCTATCTGGCGGCGCTCGAGGCGGGCATGGAACCGGACGACGTCGTGGTCGACGAGCCGGTGCGGATCGGCGAATGGTCGCCGCGCAACTGGGACGGCACCCATCGCGGGCCGGTGACCCTGACCGAGGCCTTCGCTCGCTCGATCAATACGGTCGCCGTGAAGCTGGGCGAGAAGGTCGGCCGCAAGAAGGTCGCCCAGACCGCCCGCAGGCTCGGCGTGAGTGCCGACCTCGAGCGGGTCGCGTCACTGGCGCTCGGCAGCTCGGAGGTCACGCTGCTCGATCTGACCGGCGCCTATCTGCCGTTCGCCGCCCAGGGCATGCGCCGGCCGAGCTATGCCGTCGAGCGCGTCTCCGATGCTGCGGCCGGCACGCTCTACGACATCGTCCGCAGCGAGGCGCCGGTCGTCGCGGCCCGGCCGCTGGCCGGCATGCGCCGGATGCTGCGCGCGGTGGTCGACGAAGGCACCGGCCGTGCGGCCGCACTCGGCGCCGGCCGGGTCGCGTACGGCAAGACCGGCACCACCTCGGCCAACAGGGACGCCTGGTTCGTCGGCTTCACCGGTCCCTGGATCGCCGGTGTGTGGGTCGGCCGCGACGACGCGCGCGCCATGGACGGCGTGTCGGGCGCCAATCTCCCGGCACGGATCTGGCACGATCTGATGCAGGCGGTACCGGCGGTGGCACCGAGTGCGCCGCGGCCGGTCGCCAAACCGCGGCGCGACGAGGACGAGCCGCTCCTCTCGACCCGGACGGCGGAGCGCGGTCTCGCGATGTTCATGGAGTGGTTCGAGCGGACCTTCTGAGCGCGCGCTCTTGCGTCCATCCGCCCGGCGCGGCTATCCACGCGTCGCGCGGTCCGGCTCGGGCTGGAAACCGGGGAATGCGGCCGCGCGCTTGCCGACATCGCCCCAGAACTTGGAACGACCCATGCCCACGCCCAGGCCCAAAGCCGGCATTCTCGAGATCGAGCCCTATGTCGGCGGCAAGGCCGAAAGCGGTGCCGGGGATCGGACGATCAAGCTTTCGGCGAACGAGAGCGCGCTCGGCGCGAGCGAGGCGGCCGTCGCCGCCTACACCCGGGCGGCGACGACGCTGCACCGCTACCCCGACGGTCACGCCACGGCGCTGCGCGAGGCGATCGGCCGGCGCTTCAATCTGGATCACCGGCGGATCGTCTGCGGCGCCGGCTCGGACGAACTCATCGGCCTCCTGATCCGCGCCTATGCCGGAGCCGGTGACGAGGTGCTGCACACCGAGCACGGCTTCTTGATGTACCGGCTCGGCGCACTGGCCGCCGGCGCCCATCCGGTCGCCGTGCCGGAGACCGGCCTGCGCGCCGACGTCGACGCGATCCTGAAGGCGGTCACGAGCCGCACGCGGCTGGTCTTCCTGGCCAACCCCAACAACCCGACCGGCAGCCATCTGAGCGGCGCCGAGCTGGCGCGGCTGCACGCCGGACTGCCCGGTGACGTCGTGCTGGTGATCGATGCCGCCTATGCCGAATTCGTCGACGAGGAGAGCTATTCGAGCGGTGTCGAGCTGGCGGCGTCGAAACCCAACGTGGTCATGACGCGCACCTTCTCCAAGCTCTTCGGCCTGGCGGCGCTGCGGGTCGGATGGATGTACGCCGCACCGGCGATCGTCGACGTGATCGAGCGCATCCGCGGTCCCTTCAACGTCGCCCATCCGAGCCAGGTGGCCGCGGTGGCCGCGCTCGAGGACGTCGAGCACCAGGAGCGTGCGCGCGCCCACACCACGCACTGGCGCGGCTGGCTCGCCGAGCGGATCGGCCGTCGCGGCTTCACGGTCCATCCGAGTTCCGCGAACTTCCTCCTGATCGGGTTCCCGCAGGCCCTGTGCCGCGATGCCGCGGCGGCGGGCGCCTTTTTCGAGGAGCACGGCGTGCTGACGCGCGCGATGGGCGCCTACGGCCTGCCCGATTGCCTGCGGGTGACGGTGGGCCGGGAGGATGAGAACCGCCGTGTTATGGTGCTGCTCGAGGAATTCGCCCGGTGAGCGGCTTCGGCCGAGTGGCATTGATCGGCATCGGCCTGATCAACGGCTCGCTCGCCCGGGTTCTCCGGCGCGAAGGGGCGGCCCGTGAGATCGTCGCCTGTGCCCGGCGGCGGGCGACGCTCGATCGTGCGCTCGAGCTCGGTCTTTGCGATCGCGCGACCACCGATCCCCTCGAGGCGGTGCGGGGCGCCGATCTCGTGGTGCTGGGTACGCCGCCGGCCGCCGTCGTTCCGGCCGCAGCCGCCATCGCGGCTGGACTGGCCGATCACGCGATCGTGACGGATGTGGGCTCGATCAAGGCCGAGATCGTTCGCGGCATGCAGGGGGTTCTGCCCGGGCCCGACCGGTTCGTCGGTGGCCATCCGGTCGCCGGCACAGAGCATTCGGGTCCGGATGCCGCCTTCGACACGCTTTTCGTCAAGCGCCGCTGCATCCTCACCCCGACCGGAACCACGGACGCCGATGCCGTCGCCACGGTGCGCCGGCTCTGGGAGCTGACCGGCGCGCAGGTCGATCTGATGACGCCCGAGCATCACGACAAGGTCCTGGCGATCACCTCGCACCTGCCGCATCTGATCGCCTACACCATCGTCGGCACGGTCGCCGATCTGGAGGACCGGGAAAAGACCGACGTGTTCAAATATGCCGCCGGCGGTTTCACCGACTTCACCCGCATCGCCGGCTCCGATCCGACCATGTGGCGCGACGTCTTCCTGCAGAACAAGGAGGCGGTGCTGGAGATGCTCGGCCGGTTCAGCGAGGATCTGAGCGCCTTGCAGCGCAACATCCGCTATGGCGAAGGGGACGCCCTCTTCGATCTCTTCACCCGCACGCGGGCCATTCGCAGGGGTGTCGTGGAGGCGGGCCAGGCCTATGTCCGCCAGGCGGACGACCCGCTCGCCGACGAGCCTTGAGCATGGCTCGAGCCACCGTCGACGCGGATCTCGTCTGGTTCTTCGCCTACGGCTCGCTGATGTGGCGCCCCGATTTCGTCTATCGCGCCTTCGAGGAGGCGACGCTGCAGGGGCATCATCGGGCGCTCTGCGTCTATTCCTGGGTGTGGCGCGGGACGCCCGAAAAGCCGGGTCTCGTGCTCGGTCTCGCACCCGGAAACTGCTGCCGCGGCAGGGCCATCGGCGTCGAGCCGCGGATGGAAGCCGAGGTCGTCGAGGCGATCGACGCGCGCGAGCTGGTCACCGACGTCTACCGCCGCGAGCGCCACCCGCTGACGCTCGCCGATGGCCGCAGGGTGGAGGCATGGTGCTACGTCGCCCGGGACGACCATCCGCAGTTCGCCGGCGATCTTCCGCCGCACGAGGCCGCCGCCTATGTCCGGCAGGGTGCCGGTCGCGGTGGTGCCAACATCGATTATCTCAGGGCCACGGTGGCGCATCTGCACGAGATGGGCATCCGTGAGCCGGCGCTCGAGAAGGTTCTGGCGGCGTTCGATGCGCCGGTCGTTCCGCCGATTGATGCGGGTTGGGCGCGTTAACGGAATCTTAACACTTTGGTGCCTATCCTGAGGCGGTGAACGTCGGCTGCGGGCCGGCGATCCGCGTCGAAGGAATGGATGGACGCCATGCGCTTTGGGCTCAAGCAGTTCGCCGCCGCCGAGCGCGGCACGGTCGCCGTCATCGCCGCGTTCGGTCTCGTGCCGGCGATCGCGGCTCTGGGCCTGAGTGTCGATCTCGGCCGCACCTTCGTCGCCAAGAACGCGCTAGCACGGGCGGCCGACGCCGCCGCCGTCGCCGGCGCCCGGTCGTTCACCGAAGACGGCGTGGTCGCCGACGTCCACCGCTATTTCGACGCCAATTACGAGCCCTCCAAGCTCGGCACGGACCAGCCGGTCGTCTCGCCGCATTTCGATCCACTGACCGGGCGGATCACGGTCACGGCGACGGCGAGGCTGCAGACGACCTTCATGAAGGTGGCGATGATCGACAGTCTCGATATCGAGGCCCGCGCGGTGGCGGTGCGCGAGATGACCGGCATCGAGCTGGCGCTGGCGCTCGACGTGACCGGCTCGATGGCCGGCAGTCGCATGCGCGCCCTCAAGAGCGCCGCCGGCGACCTGCTCGAGATCGTCTATGGCGAGCACGACGAGATCGAGGACGTGCACCTGGCGATCGTGCCGTTCAACAGCCGTGTGAACGTGGGCGACGGACACGGGGCGTGGCTGCGCGAGGCGCCGCCCGAAAAGTGGACGGGCTGCATGCAGGCCCGTGCCGGCGGCCATGCGCTCGACGACGCCCCGCCGGCGGACGATTATGCCGAGCCCGGCGGCGGCACGTCGGATACGCGTTTTCTCGCCCAGGATCACGACAAGAGCCTGAACGACTATATCTGCCCCGAAGAGCGCCTGCTGCCCCTGACCAACCGGCGCCCCGATCTGCAGGACAAGATCGACGAGCTCGACGCCGAAGGCGCGACGCGCATCGACATGGGCCTGCGCTGGGGCTGGCGGACGCTGTCGCCGCGATGGAAGGGCCTGTGGGGCGATCCCGATCGGCCCAATGCCGAGCCGCGTGAGGTCCACAAGATCCTCGTGATCATGACCGACGGCGACAATGTCGCGCGCCACTACGACGAAGTGACGGCCAGCGGCGCCGACGCCAACGTCGCGACGCTTTGCGAGACGATCAAGGAGGAGGGGATCACCATCTTCTCGATCACCTTCCGTGCGCCGAACAAGGTCAAGCCGATGATGCGGGCCTGCGCTTCGAGCGAGAACCAGTATTTCGACTCGCCGACCAACGGGGCGCTGAACGACGCCTTCGGACGCATCGGCGCCTATATCAGCAAGCTGCGGCTGGCGGAGTAGGGGCTGCCGTGACGAAAGACGCGCGGGGTCCGGACATGCCGCGGTACATGCCGGCCCTGCGCGCGGCGTCGCGGGCGGCACGGGAGGCGGACCCTTCGACGGCACTGCGAGCGGCGAGGCACGCGAGGCACGTTGCGCGGCTCACGGCACGGCAATCGATTTCGAGAGCGGTACGGGAGATGGAGCCTGCAACGGCACTGCGAGCGGTGAAGCACGATGCGCGGCTCACGGCACGACAACCGGTATCGAAGGCGGTCTCCGCGGCGCGGACCCGGCTGCGTATCGCTTCCCGGATCGTACCGGCGGTCGGCTGGCGCTCGTCGGCATCGGGTCTCGCGCTGGCTGGCGATCGACGCGGCATCGCCGCCCTGGAATTCGCCCTCGTCGGGCCTCTGGTCGTTCTCCTCCTGATCGCCACGGTCGAGTTCTCCCTGGCGATCTCCTCCTACGTCATGCTCAATCTCGCGGCGTCCGAGGCGGCGCGGGCCGGCATGACCGGATTCGTCGCCGCGGACAAGACCCGCCGGCAGATGATCACCGAGACCGTGGCGCGCTATGCCGGCGGCCTGATCGATCCGGCCCGGCTGACGGTCACGGTCGAGGTGCACCAGAGCTTCGCCGACACGCGACGCGGCGAACCGTTCCGCGATGCCAACGGCAACGGCGTGCGCGACGAGGAGGAATGGTTCGCCGACGTCAACGACAATGGCGTCTGGGATGCCCGCATCGAAGGCGAGGAGGGTCTGGGCGGGCCGGACGACATCGTTCTCTACACGCTCGATTACGGCTGGCGGTTCTTTACGCCCGTTCTGCCCTACCTGCTCGGCGGCGAGGAGGGGTTCACCATTTCCGCCTCGCTGGCCATCCGCAACGAACCCTATCCCGACGGCTTGTGATCCCGATGGTCCGCGACCCCGAAGCCCCCCGCAACCCGCCGGCCCGAAACTCCGGCGGCCCGAGCCTCCGGTGGCCCCGGACTTCGACGCCCAGGGACTTCGATGGCCCGAGCTTCGATGGCCCGAGCCACGATGGTTCGTAGAATGGAACGCCGGTGACTTCGATGACTCCCGACATCGTTCGCACGGGCGCCGGTTCGAAGGGCGGTGATCGCGACGGCGACCGGGCGGCTTCGTGCCTGCGCTCGCGGCGCCGCGCCAGGCGCTCGGCCGCCCGGGCCTCCATCGCCGCGGCCCGCGCACGGGACGCGCTCGACCGGCGGCTCCATGGCGCGGTCCGGCCGGATCACGATGGCATAGCCGATCGGGGCACGGCGGATCGGGGCACGGCGGATCGGGGCACGGCCGATCGGGCTGGAGCCTTTCCCGATCCGGTGGGATCCCCGGCTCGATCCGAAATTGCGACCGAACGGGGAGCCGAAGCGCGCTTCCGGTCTCTTCCGCTTGGAAATGATTCGGATCAGGGGGAGCCGTTATCGATCGACGAGGACCGGAGGCGCGTCGGAGCGTTCCGCTCCACGGCACGCCCCGATGCGTCCGGTGGTTCGGCCGGAGCGCCACGAGCACCGGAGCGCCATGTGCGGACGGCGGGCCGGTCGCGATGGTGGCTCGGCTCGCTCGTCGGCTCCGATCGCCGGGGCACGATCGCCGTCGAGTTCGCGCTGATCGTTCCGATCCTGCTTCTCGCCTTCGGCGCCGTCCTCGATCTCGGCTGGCTGATGCTGGCCGAGTACAAGGCCCGGCAGATCGCCGCCACGGTGGCCGATCTGGCCGCGCGCACCGAAGTCATCGACGCTGACGATGCGCACGACATGGCTCTCGCCGGCGACGCCATCGGCGCGCCCTTGCGCATGGATCTGGATGGCAAGGTCTGGATCACCTATGTCCGCACCCGTGCCGCCGACGGCTCCACCGTCGAATGGCAGATCCACGAAGGCGGCGGCGAGGCACGGGCCTCGTCCGCCGGGACCGGCGATGCTGGCGAGGGTGACGGCGGCGACGAAGCCGGGAATTCGCCCGTCGACTGGTCGAGCCGGATCGGCTCTCCCGGGTCCAGCGCCTCGATCGGCGATCTCGAACTGGAAGCGGGCGAGAATCTGGTGATCGCCGAGGCGATCCTGCACTTTCGTCCCCTGGTGGGCCTGGTGGTCACCGAGCCGCGCGAAATCTACACCCGCGCCTACGCCCGACCCCGCTACGGCATCGTCCTCTATCAGCAGTGAACCAAGGTGCATCCGAGCCGCGCCTCGAGCTCTTCCCGATCCGGTGCTCCGCCCGATCGATCGGGACATGCGACGACACAGGGAGCAGCCGCGAGTTTCCGATCTCGTCCGATCGGCAACGGCTCCAGGGCTCGGTCGGGCGGTGCCGGATATGGACCGCCGATGTGCCCGACCGTCTCGACCGGCAGCAACTTGCTCGACGGCGTGAAGGTCCGGCGGCGTTGCCGCTGCAGGCCGAAGGCCCGTCGGATCCGATGGATCGTCGAAGGTCCGCAGCCGGTCGCCCGGACCATGCCGCGGAGCGACCGGCGGGGCGCGTCCGACGGCCTCTCCTCCGGGGGCCGGCGGATGGTCGGGCCGATCGCGTCGTCGCCGATCCGCTGCGGCGCCCCCGAACGCGGCTCGTCGGCGGGCGCGTCGGGCCGGCGCTCGGCCAACCGCCGCCGCTTCGTGCCGACGGTCGTCGTCTCCGACCCGAGACCGACGGCAATCTCCCTGTTCCCGCCCGGCGGCCGCCCCCGGTACGATCCCGTACCCGCTACGCCAGCCGCTGCGCCCTTCGCCCACGGCGGCGCCGCCCCTGGACTTCGGCCCGCGCCCGACCCGACGGTTCGGCCGCCACCGTCGGCACACGAACCCGTCCCGTCATACCCGGCGCCCCGACATCCCCTCACGATCCGGCAAATTCATCGATCAGTGCACGAGCGCCCGGCCGTATCGTCGGCCCGACGCGAGAGGCCGCATGGAGCTCGCGAGCCCGGTGTGGCATGCGGCCGAGACCGGCGGCCACGGCGTTTGTTCGACGTCCGGGGCCGCGCGACGAGGTCGATCGATCGGCGGGCTGGAGCGGATCGGGCACGGCACCGGCAGGCGGCGCCGCTCGTGCTCGGGGCCCGGTCGACGCCGATGCGGTCGGGGTGCGGCGGGATCAGCTTCCCACGGCCCGGGGGCGCAGGTCGGCCGTGTCGGTGGCGAGCGAGGCTTCGGGTAAGCGGTCGAGGTCGCCGTCGCGCACGGCCCGGGGTGTCGCCGATTCGGCCGGGGTGCGGCGGGATCAGCTTTCGGCGGCTTAGCTTTCCGCGGCCTGGGGGCGCAGATTGTCGGCGTCGGTGGCGAGCGAGGCTTCGAGGAAGCGGTCGAGGTCGCCGTCGAGCACGGCCTGGGTGTTGCCGGTCTCGACGCCGGTGCGCAGATCCTTGACCATCTTGTAGGGGTGGAGGACGTAGGAGCGGATCTGGT
>JAGREO010000244.1:10142-10678 GCA_020446525.1 Geminicoccaceae bacterium
CCCCAGCCGATGTCGGTCTTGGCGGCCTCGGTGGCTTCGGCCTCGGCCCGGCGTTTCTGCAGCTCGAGCTCGTAGAGCCGGGCGCGCAGCATGTCCATCGCCTGGGCGCGGTTGCGGTGCTGCGAGCGGTCGTTCTGGCACTGCACGACGATGTTGGTCGGCAGATGGACGATGCGCACGGCGCTGTCGGTGCGGTTGACGTGCTGGCCGCCCGCACCCGATGCGCGATAGGTGTCGATCCGCAGATCCTTGTCCTCGATCTGGATGTCGATGCTGTCGTCGATCTCGGGATAGACCCACACACTGGCGAAGCTGGTGTGCCGCCGTGCCTGGCTGTCATAGGGCGAGATGCGCACCAGCCGGTGGACACCGGCTTCGGTCTTCAGCCAGCCATAGGCGTTGGTGCCCTGCACCTTGATCGTCGCCGACTTGATGCCGGCCTCCTCGCCCTCGGTCTCCTCGATCGCCTCGAGCCTGTAGCCCTTGGCCTCCGCCCAGCGCATGTACATGCGCAACAGCATCTCGGCCCAGTCCTG
>JAGREO010000245.1 GCA_020446525.1 Geminicoccaceae bacterium
TTCGAGTCCTTGTGCGCCCACCAAGCAGTGCGTGTCCGACCCGACCCCGACAATTCGTTCGTGCATTTTTTCGCGATGCCACGTGGCGCGCGGACGTTCCGGGGTCACTCGGTGATCAGGGCGCCGCAGGCGTAGAGGGCGTCGATCGCCGCGTCGTCGTAGCCGGCTTCGCCCAGCACCTCGCGATTGTGCTCTCCCAGGCGCGGGGCCGGGCGCTCGATGCCGCCCGGGGTGGCGGAGAACTTGACGGGCAGGCCGAGGGTCTCGACCCGGCCGGCGACCGGATGCTCGGTCTCGACCACCATGGCACGGGCGCGCGTCTGCGGATCCCGGTGCATCTGGGCGATGTCGAGGACCGGGCCGGCCGGGATGCCCGCCTTCTCGAGCCTGCTCATCCACTCGTCGGTGCCGTGGGCCCTGAACTTCGCGTCCAGAACTGCGGCAAGTTCCTTCAAGTGGCCCATGCGGTCGCGGTTGGTGCGAAAGCGCGGGTCTTCGCCCAGCTCCGACGCTTCGAGCACGGCCAGCAGGCGCTCCCAGTTCTTCTGATTGGCCGCCCCGACGTTGAGCCAGCCGTCGGCGGTCTCGAACGCCTGATAGGGCGCGTTGAGCGGATGCGCCGAGCCCATCGGTCCGGGTGACGTGCCGGTGGCGAAGGTGATGGCGGATTGCCAGTAGGTGTGGGTGATGGCGGCCTCGAAGAGCGAGGTGTCGACCCGCTGGCCCTCGCCGGTCCGCTGTTTGTGGGCGTAAGCCGCGGCGCAGCCGAGCGCGCCCAGGATGCCCGCCGTGATGTCGGACACCGGCGCGCCGGACTTGACCGGCGGCCGGCCGGGGCCCTCGCCGGTGATCGACATCAAACCCGACATGCCCTGGGCCACGAGGTCGAAGCCGCCGCGCGCGGCATAGGGTCCGGTACGTCCGAACCCGGAAATCTCGCAATAGATCAGCCCGGGATTGATCGTCCGCAGATGGTCGTAGCCCAGACCGAGCTTCTCCATCGTACCCATGCGATAGTTCTCGATGACCACGTCGGCACTTCCCAGCAGACGCTCGAGAACGCGCACGGCGTCGGGGTTCTTGAGGTCGAGGGCGATGCCGCGCTTGTTGCGGTTCATCATGAGGTATGCGGCCGAAACGCCCTCGATGTCGGGCGGCAGGAAGCGGCGGGTATCGTCGCCCTGCGGCTTTTCCACCTTGACCACGTCGGCGCCCATGTCGGCCAGCATCAGGCCGCAGACGGGGCCGGCCATGATGTGCGCCAGCTCGACCACCTTCATGCCGGCGAGCGGTCCCTTCATGCTCACCGTCCCTTCCACCGCGGTGCCCGCTTGGCGAGGAACGCCTCGCGCCCCTCGGCGAAATCCCCGCTCATATAGGCGGCCAGCACGAGGTCGCGATCGTCCGCCTTCGCCCCTTCCAGCCGCAGACGCCGCAGGGCTTCCTTGGTCGTGCGCAGGGTGATCGGCGCGTGGCCCGCCAGCAACTCGGCAAGCGCTTCGGCGCGCCCGAGCAGGGCCGCGTGGTCGGGCACGATCTCGGCGATCAGGCCCACCGCCTTCGCCTCCCCGGCGCCGAGCAGCCGGCCGGTGAAGATCATCTCCCTGACGCGACCGGAACCCATCAGGTCGACCAGACGCGCCAGATTGGCGATCGAGAGGCAGTTGCCCAGCGTGCGGGCGATCGGAAAGCCGAACTTCAGATCGGCGGTGGCGATGCGGATGTCGCAAGCCGCGGCGATACCGGCACCGCCGCCGGTACAGGCGCCGGCCAGCGCGGCGACGGTGGGTACGGGGCACCGCTCGACCGCTTCGAGCACCGCGTCCATGCGCGCCTCGTAATCGAGCGCGTCCCGCTCCGAAGCGAACGCGCGGAACTGGGTCATGTCGGTACCGGCGGCGAACGCCTTTGCGCCGGCGCCGACGACGACGACCGCCTTGACGCTGTCGGCATCGACGCCGGCGCAGACGTCGCGCAGCCCGTCATACATGGCGAAGGTGAGCGCATTGCGCTGCGCCGGACGGTTGAGCGTCAGCCAGAGCGACACGCCCCGCCGCTCCACGAGCAGCTCGCCCGAAGCGTCATCCATGAGCATCATCCATAGACGGCATGCACGAGGAACATCGGGATCGCCTCGACATAGGTGCAGAGCAGAAGCACCGCGAGCAGCACCAGGATGAACGGGAAGTTGACCTTGGAGACGTCCCAGATGTTCGCTTTGGCGATCGAACAGGCGGTGATCAGCACCGAGGCCACCGGCGGGGTCTGCTGGCCGATCGCGAGATTGAGGGTGACGACGAGACCGAAATGGACGGGATCGATGCCCGCCTGCTGGATCAGCGGCACGACGATCGGCACCACCAGGATGATCGCCGCGGAGGAATGCAGGAAGAAGCCGATGATCAGGAAGAAGATGTTGAGGATCAGCAGGATCAGATATTTGTTGGTGGTCAGCTCGATCATGCCGGCCGCCAGGTTCTGCGGCACCCGCGAGGTGGTCAGAAAGCTGCCCATCAGCACCGAAGCGGCGACCAGCAGCATGACGACGGCGGTCTGGATGCCGCCTTCGAGGATGGCGATCTTGAGCTGCCCCCAGTCGATCTCGCGATACCAGAGACCGACCACGACCGCGGCGACGACGGCCAGCCCCCCGCCTTCGGTCGCCGTGACCAGCCCGCCGAAGATGCCGCCCAGGATGATCACCGGCAGCGCGAAGGCCGGCAGGGCGTCGAGCATGGTCGCCCGCATGACCTTGAAGTCGAACGCCGCCTCGCGGGGGAAGTCGTGCTTGCGGGCGAACCACCAGGCGACCGCGGCGAGACCCGTCGCACCGAGGAAACCCGGCAGGAAGCCGGCAACGAAGATCTGCTCGACGCTGGTGCCGGCGGAGACGGCATAGAGGATCATCGGGATCGACGGCGGGATGATGATCGCCAGCGAAGCCGAGGAAGAGGTGACCGCGGCGGCGAACGGCGCCGGGTAGCCGCGCTTCTTCATCTCCGGGATCAGGATCGAGCCGATGGCGGCGACATCGGCCACGGCCGAGCCCGAGATTTCGGCGAAGAACAGCGAGACGCCGATCGTCACCATCGACAGCCCGCCCCGGACGAACCCAACCAGCGCCGCGACGAAGGCGATCAGCCGGCGGGTGATGCCGGTGGCGTTCATGATCGCACCCGCCAGAACGAACATCGGTATGGCGATGAGCGAGAAGGATTTGGCCCCGCCATACATGTCGAGCGCGACGGTGACGGTGGCGGCGGGCCCGTCGACCACGACGATGGCCAGCACGGCGGAAAGCGCCAGCGCCACGGCGATCGGCACGTTGATGCAGACCATCGCGACCAGGGCGACGAAGATCAGCAGCATCGTCATCGCCGGTCGTGCTCCGGTGTGGCACCGTGCGCCAGCGGCTGGTGCTCGACCGAGCGGCCGGCCATGACGTCGCGCCAGTAATCCGGCAGGCTGAGCAATTCGGCCACGATGAACAGCACGGCACCGATCGGGATGATGGACTGGGTCACGGAGACCGGGACCCAGGTGAGGCTGACCAGATTCTCACCTTCGAGGATCTCGAGAACCCGCATCCCCGACCAGCCCAGCAGCGCGAAAAAGAAGAGAACGAGGATCTCGGCCGCGACGACGGCCGCGGCACGCCATCGTCGCGGCAGCGCCAGCAGCACGTCGTCGAAGCCGATGTGCGAGCGCTTGAGCGCCGCCAGCGCCGCCCCGTAATAGGTGACCCAGGCGAGCAGCACGGACGACACCTCGTCATACCAGGAGAGCGAGGCGCCGAGCTTGCGGTACACAACGGCGACCACCACCACCGTCGTCAGCACCACCATCAGTGTGATGACGATCCAGGTGAGCACCTCGCCGAAGATCGTCGCCACCTTGCGCAAGCCCCGCATCCCCCCGCTCGAAACGTCCGCGGCGCCGCCCCCGGCTTCAGGAGCCGGCGAGCGCCTGGATGTCCTCGACCAGCTTCTGGCCGCCTTCGACCTGGGTGCCGAACTCCTCGTAGATCGGCCTGGACGCGTCGATGAACGCCTGCTTGTCGGCGTCGTTCACCTCGACACCCGCCTCCTTCACCACGTCGAGCAGGCTCTGGTCCATCTCGGCCGAGCGGTCATAGGCGAAGTTGCTGGCCTCCAGCGCGCAATCGGCGAGCGTCGTCTGTGCCTCCCCGGGCCAGCTCTCCCACTGCTTCTGCGAGGTGGCGATATAGGCCGGCGAATAGACGTGGCCGGTCAGCGACAGATATTTCTGCACTTCCTGGAACTTGGCCGAGGTGATCTGCGCCAGCGGGTTCTCCTGCCCGTCGATCACCCCGGTCTTGAGGGCGGTGAAGACCTCGGAGAAGGCCATCGGCGTCGGGTTGGCGCCGTAGCTCTGGAACATCTTCACCCGCCACTCGCCCTTGGGCGTGCGCAGCTTGATGCCCTCCAGGTCGGCCGGCACGTTCACCGGCCGGACATTGTTGGTGACGTGGCGAAAGCCGTTCTCCCAGAAGCCGACCAGCCTGTAGCCCTTCTCCGCCGCCGCATCGACGAACACGCCGCCCATCTCGTCGCGCACCTTGCGCATATGGTCGCGGTCCTTGATCAGATAGGGCATCTCGAACACGCCGAAGGTCGGGCTGACCGAGCTCATGATCGAGGAGGGCAGCGAGAAGGCGATCTGGCCGAGCTTGAGCTTCTGCAGCATCTCCTCGTCATTGCCGAGCTGCGAGGAGCCGTAGACCTCCACCTCGAGCGAACCGCCCGCCTTCGACGCGACACATTCGGCGAAGTTGGCCGCCGTCGCCTCGTAGAGCGACCCCGGATCCCCCACATGCCCGAACTTGAGCACGGTCTGCGCCTGCGCCGCGGTACCTGTCAGAGCCGCCAGCGCCACGGCCACGGTCAAGAGCCTGTCGTTCATCTGCTTCAGCCTTCCCTTTGTCATCATGGAGCCCGGGTTCACCGTTCGGAGAGAAAATCCATGGCCGCGCGCACGCCTTCCGGCCGGTGCGGCACGCCGGCCCGGGCCAGGCCCATCTCGACGCCGGCGAGCGTGCCCATCAGCATCAGGTCGTTGAAGTCGCCCAGATGGCCGATGCGGAAGACCGTGCCCGAAAGCCGGCCGAGGCCGGCGCCGAGCGACATGTCGTAATGATCGAGCACCACCTGGCGGAACCGGTCCGCATCGTGCCCCTCGGGCATCACCACGGCGGTCAGCGAGCCCGAATACTGCCCGGGATCGAGGCAGAGCACCTCGAGACCCCAGGCCCCGACCGCCCGGCGGGTCGCCTCGCCGTGCCGCGCGTGACGCGCGAACACCCGATCGAGCCCCTGCCCCAGCAGCATCTCGATCGCCACGTCGAGGCCGTAGAGCAGGTTGGTGGACGGCGTGTAGGGAAAGAAGCCCTTGGCGTTCGGCCCCAGCATCTCCTGCCAGTCCCAATAGGAGCGCGGCAGCGTCGCCCCTTCGCTCGCCGCCAGCGCCTTCTGCGAGATCGCGTTGAACGACAGGCCGGGCGGCAGCATCAGGCCCTTCTGCGAGCCGCCGACGGTGACGTCGACGCCCCATTCGTCGTGGCGGTAATCGATCGAGCCGAGCGAGGAGATGGTGTCCACCATCAGCAGCGCCGGGTGGCCGACGCGGTCGATCGCCGCGCGCACGGCCCCGATCGGCGCCACGCAGCCGGTCGAGGTCTCGTTGTGCACGACACAGACCGCCTTGATACGCTTCTCACCATCGGCCTGCAGCCGCTCGGCGATGGCGTCCGGATCGGCGGCACGGCGCCAGTCGCCGGCGATGAACTCCGTCTTCAGCCCGAGCTTCTCCGCCAGCTTCTTCCACAGGCTGGCGAAATGGCCGCTCTCGTACATCAGGACGAGATCGCCCGGTGAGAGCGTGTTGACCAGCGCGGCTTCCCAGGCACCGGTGCCCGACGCCGGATAGATCACGACGGGCTGCTCCGTCTGGAAGATCGCCCGGATGCCGGAGAGCACGCGCTCGCCCAGGGCCTTGAAGGTCGGCCCGCGGTGATCGATCGTCGGCATGTCGATCGCCCGGAGCACCCGGTCGGGCACGTTGGTCGGACCGGGAATCTGAAGGAAGTGCCGTCCGGGCGCGGTGTTCGACAAAGGGCCTCGCACTTGTCAGGCGTCGGGAATTCTGATGCCTATGGAGTATCGGTTCGACGCCGGTGTCAAGCTGCTCTCTCGGGTACGAAGGAAGGCCGATGCGACGCGGGTTTCGACGATGCGAGACGATCGCCCGACGCGGTGCGCTCGGGGCCGTCCTCTGGTTCTCGGCGACGGCCCTCTCGTTCGCCGTCGGCGGCTGCACCACGACCCGGCGCGACCAGGCCCGGCAATTGCGCGCCAATCTGTGCCGCGAGAACGATCACGTGCATTGCGACGAGCCGCCGACCGCCCGGCGCGGTGGCTTTCCCGAGCCGATGCCCGCCGGCGGCGTCGAGCCCGAGCACCGGGCCGCGAGGCGATGAGCGGGCTGCGGCAAAGGCTGGAGCGGGAGACCGAGGGCGAGGTCTTCTTCGACGCCTTCACCCGCGGCCGCTACGCCACCGACGCGTCGATCTACCAGATCATGCCGGCGGGCGTGGTCGTGCCGTGCCGTATCGAGGATATCGAAGCGACGCTGGCCGCGGCGCGCGAGGAAGGCGTGCCGCTGACCATGCGCGGCGGCGGCACCTCGCAATGCGGTCAGACGGTCAATTCGGGCCTGATCGTCGACACCTCCAGGCATCTGAACGCCCTTCTCGAGCTCGACGTCGAAGGACGCCGCGCCGTGGTCGAGCCGGGCATCGTGCTGGACGAGCTGAACCGGCAATTGAAACCGCACGGGCTCTGGTTCCCGATCGACGTATCGACCGCGTCCCGGGCCACCATCGGCGGCATGGCGGCGAACAATTCCTGCGGCGCGCGCTCGCTCCGCTACGGCACCATGCGCGACAACACGCTCTCGATCGACGCGATCCTCGCCGACGGCGGCCGTGTGCACTTCGGCGTCCTCGACCAGACGCCGCAGAGCGAGCTCGTGGCCGATCTGCTGTCGCTCGGTCGGCGTGAGGCGGAGGAGATCGTCGCGCGCTTTCCCAAGGTGCAGCGGCGCGTGGGCGGCTACAATCTGGACGCGCTGCTGCCCGATGCCGATCCGATCAACCTCGCCCACGTCCTGGTCGGCTCGGAAGGCACGCTCGGCATCTCCACGGCGATCGAAATCCGCCTCTGGCCGCTGCCGCCCAAAGGGAAGATCCTCGGCGTCTGCCACTTCCCGACCTTCCGCGCGGCCATGGAGGCGGCACAGCACCTCGTGGCGCTCGATCCGACATCCGTCGAGCTCGTCGACTCGACCATGATCGACCTGGCGCGCGACATCGCCATGTACCGTTCGACGCTCGAGGCCTTCGTGCGCGGCGATCCTGCGGCCCTGCTGCTGGTGGAGTTCGCCGACGATCCGCCCGAGAACGACCGCAAGGCCCGGGCGCTCGACGACACCATGAGCGATCTGGGCCATCCGGGCGGCGTCGTGCGGGTCACCGACGCCGGGCTGCAGGCGCGGATCGCCGATCTCCGGGCCGGCGGGCTCAACATCATGATGTCGATGAAGGAGGAGGGCAAACCCGTCTCCTTCGTCGAGGATTGCGCCGTCCCGCTCGAGCATCTGGCCGACTACACCGACCGGCTGACCGCCGTCTTCGAGCGGCACGGCACCCGCGGCACGTGGTACGCGCACGCCTCGGTCGGCTGCCTGCACGTCCGCCCGGTGCTCAACATGAAGCTGGAGAAGGACGCACGCACGATGCGGGCGATCGCCGAGGAGGCCTTCGCCATGGTCCGCGAGTACAAGGGCTCGCATTCGGGCGAGCACGGCGACGGGATCGTCCGCTCGGAATTCCACGAGGCGATGTTCGGACAGCGGATCGCCCGCGCCTTCGAGGAGCTGAAGCGGACGTTCGATCCGGACGTGCTGCTCAATCCGGGCAGGATCGTCGACCCGCCCCGGATGGACGACCGCACGCTCTTTCGCTACCCGCCCGGCTACCGCGTGGAGGACATGCGCACCGGCCTCGACTGGTCGGCCTGGCCCGGTGCCGCGGGCGGGCTGCAGGGTGCCGTCGAGATGTGCAACAACAACGGCGCCTGCCGCAAGCTCGCCGGCGGCGTCATGTGCCCCAGCTACCGCGTCACCCGCGACGAGCGCGACACCACCCGCGGCCGGGCCAACACCCTGCGCCTCGTGCTCTCCGGTCAGCTCGGTGCGGATGCGCTGCACTCCGACGATCTGGCCCGGACGCTCGAGCTCTGCGTCTCCTGCAAGGCCTGCCGGCGCGAATGTCCGACCGGCGTCGACATGGCCCGGATGAAGACGGAGGTGCTCTACCAGCGTTCGCTGAAGAGCGGCGTCCCGCTGCGCCGGCGCCTGATCGCCGAACTGCCGCGCCTCGCACCACACGCGGCATGGCTGCGCGGTGCGATGGCCCTGCGCGCCCGCTCGAAGACCCTGGCCGCTCTCACCGAACGGATCACCGGCTTCTCCCGCCGCCGCTCGCTGCCGCGCTTCGCACCCGACCCCTTCCGCGACGTCGAAGGTGACGTGATCGGCGAGCACCTCTCGGCCAACGGCCTGACGGTTGGCGGCGTGGCCGGCCGCGACGTCGTGGACGGCCGCGTGACGGACGGCGGCGTGACCAGCGGCGGGGCGGGCCGGGTCGTGCTGTTCGTCGACACGTTCGGGCGCTGGTTCGAGCCGGAGGTCCCGCGCGCCGCGGTGGCCGTGCTGGAAGCCGCCGGCTGCCGGGTCGAAACCGCGCGACCGCTCGACGGCGACGCCCGGCCGCTCTGCTGCGGGCGGACCTATCTCGCGGCCGGCATGATCGACCACGCCCGCGCCGAGGCGCGGCGGACGATGGCCGCCCTGCTGCCGGCGATCGAGAACGGTGCGACGGTGGTCGGCCTCGAGCCGTCGTGCATCCTCACCCTGCGCGACGAGTTCCGGGCCCTGCTGCCGGGCGCGGGATCGAAATCGCTGGCACGCACCTCGTTGCTGCTCGAGGAGTTCCTCACACGCGAAGCCGAAGCCGGCCGGCTCGATCTCCCCTTGAGGGCACCGGCTGCGAAGGTTCTCCTGCACGGCCACTGCCACCAGAAGGCGTTCGGCACGATGGGTGCGGTCGAGCGGGCCCTGCGCCTGATCCCGGACATGGCCATCGAAACCGTCGATTCGAGTTGCTGCGGCATGGCCGGTGCCTTCGGCTATCAGGCGGAGACCATCGACGTCTCGATGGCGATGGGCGAGCTCTCCCTGCTGCCGGCGATCCGCGCCGCCACGCCCGACACTCTCCTCGTCGCCGACGGCACCTCCTGCCGCCACCAGATCGCCGACGGCACCGGCCGCGAGGCCCTGCACGTGGCGGAGGTCCTGGCCCGGGCACTGGACGAGCGGAGGCGCCCGACATGAGCACGGCAACGAACACCCTCACCCTTTCCCTGGCGTCGCGCGAGCAGGTGACGCACCGGGCGCTCGCGGCCTTCGCCGGCGGGCGGCAGGGCGCGCACATTTCCTGCGCGTCGATGGAGCTGCTGTGGCGCACCTCGACCCGCAAGCGCTGGGCGCTGCTCGAGGCGATGGTCGGCGGCGGATCCATGAGCATCCGCGAGGCGGCACGCCGGGCCGCCCACGACGTGAAGGCGGTGCACGGCGACGTACGGGCACTTCTGGACGCCGGCGTGCTCGAACGCGACGGCGACGGCCGGGTGGCCTTCCGCTACGACGCCGTGCACGTCGATTTCACACTGACCGCGGCGTAACGCCGGCCGGAGCGGTTTCAGGTTGGAACGAACCGGAAATTGCTCGCCGGTTCCAGTTTCATCTCGATAGGAATAAAGGCCACAACAAGCCCCTTTCGCGCGAGGCTACGAAGGTTGTCGGGACGGCCCGCTCGGGCGCCGGTCGCTGATGGCGCTTCGCCCTTTGCCGCATCGGGGCGCGGCGAAGGGCGGGGCCCCGTGCTGTGGTCAGCGCGGTGCGGGTGCGTCGGAGTGTTTCGATCGGGCGGGATCGAACGTGGTTCCGGCACTTCGTCCGATTGCCCTCGCCCGGCGATCCGGCGGGTTCGCCGGATCGCGCGAGGCTCGGGTTCGCCGTCGCCGCTTCTCCGTCGCCCGCCGTTGGTTCAGCGGCCGCAGCCGCGGGCGGCGGCGGTGGTGAGCTGGGCGCGGTCGGTCACGCGGTGGCGAAAGCCGACCTCGCTCTCGGACACCATGCGCGGCACGCTCCGGCGGGCGCCGTTCTCGAGGCGGCCGGTGACGAAGGGATGGCCGCCCGGATTGCGCCACAGGAGATGGGTGCCGAAATCCTGCGGCGCGTAGGCGCCGCCGCCGGGGTGGATGGCGGACGCGGCCGAGCCCTTCGCGCCGAGCGGCACGACGAACACGCCCTTGCCCCTCGTGTGGAAGGCGTGGGTGATGTGGTTGCCGGCGGCCACCTCGTCGGAGCCGCGCGCCAGGAAGAACGCCTTGGGGCTGTCCTTGGCACCGATCGAGCGATCGGAGACCACCCGGCCGACATAATCCCAGTACTGCGCGGTGCCGTAGCCGTCCGGGCCCTTGTAGGGGCGCTTGCCCGCCGCCCAGCTGGGGAGCACATATTCGCCCTGATAACCCCAGGTGACGTCGATCATCGCCGCATAGCTGTCGCGCACGCCGCCCATCTCGAACTTGGTGAAGTCGCTGTGCGAGACATATTTGGAGAACGAGCCGCCGCGGTAACCGGTCCAGCCGTAGAGCGGATCGGCGATCATCCGGCAGCGATAGACGTCCGGCCAGTCGCCCCAGTCGCCGGCCCTGGCCGCACCACCCAGCTGCAGAAAGTCGCCGAAGGCGATCTTGCCGGTCTTCAGCCGCATCCGGTCGAGATAGATGAACGGCCGGCCGACGGCGTTCGCATGGGTGCGGATCTTGACCAGCGCCCCCACGCCCCGAACCGTCTTGCCGTTGGGCGAGACCAGCGTGCCGGTCGGCTGCGGATCGAAGGTGGCGCCGATCCAGTAGACGCCGCG
>JAGREO010000246.1 GCA_020446525.1 Geminicoccaceae bacterium
ATAGATGTAGAATGGCACCATCTGCGCGTCGTGCGTGCTGTAGGAGGTGGATGCGGCGATCCAGTCGGCCATGCCGCCCGCCTCGTTGATGCCCTCCTGCAGCACCTGACCGTCCTTGCTCTCCTTGTAGAACATCAACTGATCGGCATCCTCGGGCTTGTAGAGCTGGCCCTTGGGCGAGTAGATGCCGAGCTGGCGGAACATGCCCTCCATGCCNNTGCCGAAGGTGCGGCTCTCGTCCGGCACGATCGGTACGACGCGCTTGCCGATCGTCTTGTCGCGGCAGAGCGTGTTGAGGATGCGCACGAACGCCATCGTGGTCGAGATTTCGCGATCGCCCGTGTCCTTGAGCTGGGCGTCGAACGCCTTGAGCTCGAGCGCCTGCAGCGGCTTGCTGGTCTTGCGCCGTCGCGCCGGCAGATAGCCGCCGAGCGCGTCGCGCCGGGCGTGCATGTATTCGGCTTCGACGCTGCCCTTCTTGAAGGTGACGTAGGGGATTTTCTCCATCTCCTTGTCGGAGACCGGAATGTCGAAGCGATCACGGAAGGCGCGCAGCGCCTCGCTGCCCATCTTCTTCGCCTGATGGGTGATGTTCTGACCCTCGCCGGATTCGCCCATGCCGTAGCCCTTGACGGTCTTGGCGAGAATGACGGTCGGCTGGCGCTTGGTCTCGACCGCCCGCTTGTAGGCCGCGTACACCTTGTGCGGGTCGTGGCCGCCGCGGTTGAGCTGCCAGATCTGCTCGTCCGTCATGTCGGCGACCATGCGTTTGGTCTCCGGATCCTTGCCGAAGAAGTTCTCGCGCGTATAGGCGCCGCCCTTGCTCTTGCAGGACTGGTATTCGCCGTCGATGGTCTCTTCCATGATCCGTCGGAGCGCGCCGGTGTGGTCCTTCTCCAGCAGCGGATCCCACAAGCTGCCCCAGATCACTTTGATGACGTTCCAGCCGGCTCCCTTGAAGTTCCGCTCCAGCTCCTGGATCACCTTGGCATTGCCGCGCACCGGGCCGTCGAGGCGCTGGAGATTGCAGTTGATGACGAAGACCAGATTGTCGAGCTCCTCGCGGGCGCCGAGCGAGATCGCGCCCTGGCTCTCGGGCTCGTCCATCTCGCCGTCACCGAGAAACGCCCAGACCTTGCGCCCTTCGGTCTCGACGATGCCGCGATTGTGCAGATACTTCATGAAGCGCGCCTGATAGATCGCCATCAGCGGCCCCAGCCCCATGGAGACGGTCGGAAACTGCCAGAAGTCGGGCATCAGGTAGGGGTGGGGGTAGGAGCTCAGACCGTTGCCGCCGACCTCCTGCCGGAAATTGTCCATCTGGTCCTGCGTCAGCCGGCCGAGCAGGAAGGCGCGCGAATAGATACCCGGCGCGGCATGACCCTGGACGAAGACCAGATCGCCGCCGTGATCCTTCGAGGCGCCGTGCCAGAAATGATTGAAGCCGACGTCGTAGAGCGTGGCGGAGCTGGCATAGGAGGCGATGTGGCCGCCCAGCTCGGACGAGACCTTGTTGGCGCGCAGCACCTGCGCCATGGCGTTCCAGCGCGAATAGCAGCGAATCCGCCACTCGATGGCCGGATCGCCGGGCGAGGCGGGCTGTTCGGAGAGCGGGATGGTGTTGAGATAGGGCGTATTCGCGGTGAACGGCAGGTCGGCACCGTGCTCGTGCGCCCGGCCGATCGCCCTGTCCAGCAATTGCACGGCCCGCTGCGCTCCGTCGAACGCGATGACCGAATCGATCGCATCGAGCCATTCCTGCGTCTCGAGCGGATCGGTGTCGCCCTGCAACCGTAGATCATCCATCTGCGTCGCCTCCTCCTCGGCTGTCCTCGGAACGAGGGATAGAACATCGAATCGATTCCGGGAACCGCCTGCTTCGCATGACTGTCATCCAAAGACGCGGGCACGACGCCGTGTCGATCCCGCGACTGCCCGACGCTGTCGCCGCCCCTTGTCGGCACGCTTGCGCACCACCGCAGCGCGCTCTTTTATGACCTTCCATTTCCTGCGCAGGAGAAAGCGGCGTGCCCTTCACCCGCACCGAGTCCGATCCGCCCCTGGCGATCCTCACCCTCGACCGGCCCGAGGTGCTCAACGCCTGGCACCGGCCGATGCGCGAGGAGGTGGTCGAGGCGCTCACCGCCTTCGAGGCCGACGAAAAGGTCCGCGCGGTGATCGTCACCGGTGCCGGCGAGCGCGCCTTCTGCGCCGGGCAGGATCTCAACGAGGCGCGCGACTTCGGCGCCGACGACACCGGCGCCTGGCTCGAGGAATGGCGCCGGCTCTACGATCGGGTGCGGTCGATGAGCAAACCCGTGATCGCCGCCCTCAACGGCGTCGCCGCCGGCTCCGCCTTCCAGTTCTGCCTCTTCTGCGACGTCCGCATCGGCCATGGCGGTGCCCGCATGGGTCAGCCCGAGATCGATGCCGGCATCGCCAGCATCACCGGCCCCTGGATCATGCGCGAGGTCATGGGCCTCTCGCGCACCGTCGAGATGACGCTCTCCGGCCGCCTGATCCGCGGCGAGGAGGCCCTGGCGATCGGCCTGCTGCACCATCTGGCCAAGCAGCGCGATGTCATGGGCAGGGCGCGCGAGGTGGCCGCGGCACTGGCCGCCAAGCCGCCGCTGGCGATGCGGCTCGACAAGGCCTGGCTCAGGGAGATGACCCAGCCCGGCTTCGAGCGCACCTTCGCCGCCGCCGCGCGCTACCATGCTCTCGCCTATGCCGGCGGCGAACCGCAGGCGCACACGTCGGCCTTTCTCGATCGCCGCCGATGAACCCGCCGCCCTTGCCGCCGAGCCTGGCGCATCAGCTCGCCCTCGCGCGCGCCCGCGGCTCGGATCGGCCCCTGCTGACCATGGACGGCCGCTCCTGGAGCGTCGCCGACGTCGACGCGCTCGCCGCCGGTCTGCGCGCGACCCTCGATCACGAGGGCTTCGAGCCCGGCGCGCCGGTGCTGGTGATGCTCGACAACCACCCGTTGCACGTCGCGGTGATCCTCGCCCTGGCGACCTCCGGCCGTCCCTGGCTGCCCATCGGCGCACGGCAGAAGGCGGCGCAGATCCGCCACTGCCTCGGCGTGCTGCCGACCCGCCACGCGATCGTCGAGGAGCGCTTTCGAAGTGTGCTCGCCGGGGCCGGGTTCGAGGGCAGGGTGCTCGCACCACTCTCGGCGGAGGGCTCGTGCCCGGTGCCGCCGATCGAACCGGAGCCTGGCGCGCTGCGTGCGGTGATGTTCACCTCCGGCACCACCGGGCCGCCCAAGGGCGTGCGGGTGAGCGAGCAGATGCTCGCGGCTTCGGGCCATTTCGCCGGCATCGCCGGTGCCGCCGGCCCGGCCGAAACCTTCCTCCTGTGGGAGCCGCTGCACCACATCGGCGGTGCGCAGATGATCGGCATGGCGCTGGAGACCGGCGCCCGTCTCGCCATGGTCGAACGGTTCGCGGCCGGCTCCTTCTGGCGGCAGGTGGTGGAGACGGGCGCCACCCGGCTGCACTATCTGGGCGGCATTCTCGACATCCTGATGCGCCGGCCGCCGTCGCCCTGCGATCGCGCCCACGCCGTCCTCCGCGCCTTCGGCGCCGGGGCGCGGCCGTTGACCTGGCGCGCCTTCGAGGAGCGCTTCGCCATACGCCTCGTCGAAGTCTACGGCATGACCGAAGCCTCCAGCTTCACCACCCTCAACGAGGAGAGAATGGTCGGGTCGATCGGTCGTCCGCTGCCCTGGTTCGACGTGGCACTGCGCGATGCCGCGGGCCGGCCGGCGGACGAAGGCGAGATCGTCGTCCGGGAGAGGATGCCGCATCTGCTCACCTCGGGCTATGTCGGCGCCGCCTCGCCGGTCGTCGGCGGCTGGCTGCACACCGGCGACATCGCGCGGCGGGACGCGGACGGCACGCTCGCCTTCGTCGGGCGGCTGAAGGACTGCATGCGGGTGCGCGGCGAGAACGTCGCGGCCTTCGAGGTCGAGGCCGTTCTCGCCGCTCATCCGGCGGTGGCCGAGTGCGCGGCCGTCGGGGTCGCCGCCGAGATCGGCGAGGAGGACATCCTGGTCTATGTGCGGGCCACGGCACCGCTCGATCCGGCCGACCTGCTCACCTGGGCCGAGCCGCATCTCTCGACCTGGCAGATGCCGCGCTACGTCGCCTTCGTCGACGATTTCGAGCGCACGCCGAGCGAACGCGTGCGCAAGGCCGCCCTGTCGCGTTCCGTCGACGGAGTCTGGCGGCGGGACGGAAATTCTATCAACTATAAATAGATTATATGGTCATGTTTTCGCCTTTCTGCTAGAGACGCGATCCGCCGCCCCGTTAACCGATTGTTGAGACCGATCTGCGACAAGGGGCATGGCGGAGCGGTGCGCCCGGATCCTCCGCCCGATGTCACCCCATGCAGGGACGAACCGTGCAACTCACGCTGGGTCACGAGCGCTCGAAGGCGAACCGTCGGCGGCCGGCCGACCGGTCGGACTGGCTGTCGCCGGCCGTGGTCACCGGGGCGGTGCGCGCCGGCGACGCCTGCGCGCTGCTGGCCGCGGGTCTGCTCGCCCACTGGCTGCGTTTCGCCGGTCTCGAGCTGACGGCCTTCACCGGCTATTCGCTGGCGCTGGGCGCGGTGCTGGCGGTGAACGCCTTCCAGCTCGCCGGCCTCTACGATTTCAAGCGGCTGACCTCGCTCTACGATCAGGCGCGCCGGCTGGTCGTCGTCTGGCCGATGGTCATGGCCACCATGCTGGCGCTGGGCTTTCTCGCCCAGCAGCTCGACGACGTGTCGCGCGCCTGGGTCGCCTTGTGGCTGGTGCTGGGCTTCGTCCACTTCATGGGTCTGCGGATCGCCGTGCGCTGGCGGCTACAGGTATGGCAGCGCGAGGGGCGGCTGACCCGCAACGTCGTGGTCATCGGTGCGGGCGAGCACGGACGGCGTTTCGTCGAGCACCTGCAGAAGACCGACCGCAGCATCAACCTGATCGGTCTGTTCGACGACAGGAAGGACCGCATCCCCGACTATATCGCCGGCTATCCGGTGCTGGGCACGCTCGACGATCTGATGCTGTTCGCCCGCGAGAAGCGGGTCGATCAGGTGGTGGTGGCGCTGCCCTGGGGGGCCGAGGGGCGGCTCTTCTCCTGGATGCGCAAGCTCAAGAACCTGCCGGTCGAAATCCGCCTCTGCCCGGACGTGATCGGCTTGCGGATCCCCGATCTCGGCATTTCGCAACTGGGCGGCGTGCCGCTCATCAACATCTCCGAGAAGCCGCTGGCCGGCTGGAACTGGATCGTCAAGGCGATCGAGGACCGGGTGCTGGCGGCGTTGATCCTGATCCTGATCCTGCCGGTGATGGCCGCCGTGGCGGTGGCGATCAAGGCGACCTCGCGCGGCCCGGTGCTGTTCCGCCAGAAACGCTACGGTTTCAACAACGAGATCATCGAGGTCTTCAAGTTCCGCTCGATGTATGTCGATCAGGGCCAGAACGGCCCGGTGGTCGATCAGGCGACCCGCCACGATCCGCGCATCACCAGGGTCGGCCGCTTCATCCGCCGCACCAGCCTCGACGAGCTGCCGCAATTCCTCAACGTGCTGGCGGGCGACATGTCGATCGTCGGCCCGCGGCCGCATGCGGTCGCCCACAACGAGCAATATGCGCGGCTGATCGACGAATATCTGGCCCGCCACAAGGTGCGCCCGGGCATCACCGGCTGGGCCCAGGTCAACGGCCTGCGCGGCGAGACCGACACGCTGGCCAAGATGGAAGCCCGGGTTCAGTACGACCTCTACTACATCGAGAACTGGTCCCTGCTGTTCGACCTCAAGATCATCCTGGCGACGGCCCTCGTCGGTTTCACCGACCCCAACGCCTATTGAAGAACGGGCCGCGGACCTCGGGCCCCGCGAGGATCGATCCCGCAGGTTTCGACGACCGCGAGCAGCCGGCAGGGCCCGGCCGGCGCGCAACCGGCCGTAGCGGAACCGGCCCAACCCCCGGGCAACCGGAATCCGCAGGGCCGGACACGTACCGGCACCACCGGCAGGAGCGCGACCCGGACACTCGCCGACGGGCCGGCCAACGGGTTGGCCATCGGGCTGGCCCCTTTCAAGCCGCGGCGACGGCGACCGGCAGCTCACCGGCCGCGGGCGGGTCGGGCCGCAGTGGCGCCCGTCCCATGAGACGGTTCGTGTCGACCCGTTGCGGCTTCGACGGTGTGGTCGGCGGGATCGCTGGGTGTGCGGTCCCGCCCTGGGTGCCGGAGAACATGGCTCCATGCCGTGTCCGGGGATGCGGATCGCATGCGGCTGCCGGCATCCGCGGGCGCGTGCATCGCCATGAACGCGTGCCGGCCGAGCGGAGGCGGGGCGGGCGTCGCCGGCGAAGCAGGTGAGGTCGGCGCGCAGGCGGCCGTTGCGGGCCGGGGCCGACGCCGCACGACTTGCCGGACCGGCATCGGACCGGGGTGGGGGTCCGCGGGGAGCGGTTCGGCGGTGCTGTGGCGGGTGCGGTTCCACAGCAATTTCCGATCAGACGAGATCGTGAACCATGCTCCAGCTTCCGGTCTCTTCGCATTTCCCGATCGATCCGCCCGTTCCAGCTATCGGGAAAAACGCCAGCCGGGTTCGGCGAGAAGCGCGGCGGCGCAGATCCGGCCGGGGTGGGGAAGCTCGTGACGATACGGCCCTCCGGCAGCTGGGCCGCTATGAGGCGGCGGGCCGGCCCGCGTCGGAGGGCGCGCGGACCCGCCGCGTCACGCGTCCTCCTTGAAACGGTCGGTGACGGCGCCTGTGTCCCGCTCGACGACGCCGAGCGCGAACGCCGTGCCGCGGCGGCCCGGTCCGACGATGAACGTCATGAGGAGGTCTCCCTTTCCGGCGCCGCCCCCGGCCCGGTCGCGAGGCTCTCCGGAAAGCTCCCTATCCGGCGCTCCGGGCCTGCATCGCCCCTGCCGCATCGGCCCGTCGTCCGTCACCTCCTGGCGCCCCCCCCCCGCGCCGGATCCCGCTCGGGCGGCCCGGCGACGGGCGCTGCCGGTGGTCGCGGCGAGGCATCGGAAGCGCAAGGCTCGCGTCACCGGGTCCGAACCTGCCACTCGCGCGGTGGGTCTCTCTAGGACCGTCCGGCGCTGCCGGTGGTCACGGTGCGGCATCGGAAGCGCAAGGCACGCACCACCGAACCCTCCACCCGCGCAGCGGGGCGCTCTCGGACCGTCCGGCGACGGGCGCTGCAGGCTGTCGCGCCGATGCACCGGAAGCGAAGGTTCGCACCACGGCGCCCGAACCTGCCACTCGCGCGGCGGGTTTCTCTCGGACCGTCCGGCGACGGGCGCTGCCGGTGGTC
>JAGREO010000247.1 GCA_020446525.1 Geminicoccaceae bacterium
CGGCCGGCGCCGCGATAGGCGTCCACCGGCGCCGTGTTGGTGTAGTAGGCCTTGACGTTGCACCAGATGGCCGGGGTCTTGTACTGGCCGGCCAAGAGCGTGCCGTAGAGATAGGTCGGCACGCAGGAGGAGAAGGTCGACATATAGGCGCCCAGATTGGCCTTGGTCTCGACCTTGAGTGCCGTGCAGTTGCCCTGGGCGTCGGTGGCGAGCTCGACATGGGTGACGTGGTCGCGGCCGTGGCAGTCCGACATGAAGCTCTCGGAACGGTCCGCAGTCCACTTGATCGGCCGGCCGACCAGCTTGGAGGCCCAGGTGACGAGGCATTCCTCGCCATAGATGAAGATCTTCGAGCCGAAGCCGCCGCCCACGTCCGGGCCGACGACGCGCAGCTTGTGCTCGGGGGCGACCTGGATGAAGGCCGACATGACGAGGCGGTGGACGTGCGGGTTCTGGCTGGTGACGAAGCAGGTGAACTGCTCGAGGCCGGAATCGTAGGAGCCGATGGCGGCGCGCGGCTCCATGGCGTTGGGCACGAGACGGTTATTGACCAGATCCATCTTCGTGACGTGGTGGGCCGAGGTCAGCGCGTCCTGCACCGCCTGGCCGTCACCCAGATGCCAGTCGTAGATCAGATTGTTCGCGACCTCCTCGTGCACCAGCGTGCCGACATCGTGGGCGTCGGCGACGTTCACCACCGCCGGCAGCTCCTCATAGGTCACCGCCAGCGCCTCGGCCGCGTCCTGCGCCTGGGCCAGGGTCTCGGCCACGACCATCGCCACCCGGTCGCCGACATAGCGGGCCTTGCCCTGCGCCAGCAGCGGATGCGGCCCCATCTTCATGTCCGAGCCGTCGCGCGACTTGACCATCCAGCCGCAGATCAGGTTGCCCAGACCCGCGGCCTTGACGTCGTCACCGTCGAACACGGCCAGCACGCCCGGCATGCCTTCGACCGACGATGTGTCGATGCCGGTGATCCGTGCGTGCGCGTGCGGGCTGCGGACGAAGACGGCGTGCGTCTGGCCCGGCTGGTCGATGTCGTCGACATAGCGGCCCTTGCCGGTGATGAAGCGCCGGTCCTCCTTGCGGATCGCGCGTGCACCGATGCCGTTTTCCATGACTGCCTCCCGCTTGCCTGCCGGTCCGTCGCTCGTGCCGTTGCGGCCTAGGCCGCCTTCGCACCCCCGCCCGCGCGCATCGTCTCGGCGGCGGCGAGGATCGATTTGACGATGTTGTGGTAGCCGGTGCAACGGCAGATGTTGCCCTCCAGCCATTCGCGCACTTCACGCTCGCTCGGGTCGGGATTGTTCTTCAGGAGGTCGACCGCCGACATGATCATGCCGGGCGTGCAGAAGCCGCACTGCAGGCCGTGATGCTCGCGGAATGCCGCCTGCACCGGGTGCAGCGTACCGTCGGCCGCCGCCAGCCCCTCGATCGTCAGCACCTCACGGCCGTCGCACTGGACGGCGAGCTGGGTGCAGGACTTGACGCTCTCGCCGTCGATATGGACGACGCAGCAGCCGCATTGCGAGGTGTCGCAGCCCACATGGGTGCCGGTCAGATGCTGCTGCTGGCGCAGGAACTCGACGAGCAGCGTGCGGTCCTCCACCTCGGCCTGAACCTTGCGGCCGTTGACGGTCATGGCGATGGCGGGCATCGGGCCTTCTCCCAAAAGCGAGGCTGTGGTCCTGTTGGTTAGAAAATGATCCAGAGCAGCACGAGAACGACGATCGCCACCGCCACCCAGACCCAGATGTTCTTGCTCGGATAGGCCGGAGCACCGGCCGCCGCCCCGCGCATCACCCCACCGTCCCGACCCGTCTCCGTCGGCTTCGTGCCGGTGGTCGAGGATGCCGCGGGCCGGCTCGCGGCGGGGCGAGGCTCGGCGGCCCGGGGTTCGGCGGGGCCGACACCGGCCACCGGCGGCGACTGCATCGGCATCGCTTCGCGCGAGGGCTCGACGGGCTTGGCCGGGCTCTCGTGCCGCACCTCGCC
>JAGREO010000248.1 GCA_020446525.1 Geminicoccaceae bacterium
CGCGATCGGCAGTGTCGAGCCGCCCGACGCGCAGGGGGCGGGGGTCCGGGGGCGAAGGCGCGGCGGGCTTGGGCAAGGCGGCTCGCAAACGGTGCAAAAAACGCGATTTGCGCAACCATAAGGCACTGTCTTGAGAACGCAATATGGTCTCGAATTGCGACCATCGCGCTAGGGCACCTAGGAGCCCCGCCAGCGACCTTCGGGCCTTCGGGCCACCCTAGGTCATCCCGGCCCGTTTTCGGCGTCTGGCCGCAGTTCGAGGCGGTAGACCGGCCGGCCGGTGCGGCGGGTCATGGCCGATCATCGACCCGAAAACAGGTCAATTTCACACCGCGGATTCGTTTTTGTCCCCTTGCTCGATCCAGCGGGACACAACCAAACCTGTCCCGCTGTGTCCCGGTCGAAAATCCACCGCCCTGCACGTTCGATAAACCCAGCGTTTCCGCGCTCTTTCCGTATTTGGTCGGGGACACAACCAAACCTGTCCCGCTGTGTCCCGCCGGGACAGAAGGGACACACACCCTATAAGGGTGTGTCCCTGTCCCCCAGCTTGTCCCCGACCGATCACGAGAGCCACGCCCACGAACCCCACACCATCACGTCGCCGCGCTCCTGCAACCGGGCCGCACCGCGTCGAGCGTCTCCAGATCACCGGCCTCGGCTCGGTGGAAGAGCACGGCGATCGTCCTTCGGATGCGCGGCAGGGTGTCGAGACGACGGCGGCGAGGCGAAGCCATTGAAATACCAGCGGTAATTGCGACGGAAATGGTCCAGATCGGCGGATTTGGAGCGCATTCGGACCTCGAAGGGCCACCTCTGCGATACCAGATTTAAGCGGACAGGTGTTAGTCCTGAATTGAGACCATCGCGCTAGGGCGCCTGCGGAGCTCGTCAGCAGCCTTCGAGCCTTCCGGCTACCCTGGGCCATCCCGACCCGTTTTCGCGCCTGGTGGGCTTCCCTCGCGGTCGATGTCGCCGGTTCCACCCGTTCGACCAACACCGCCCGCAGGCCGAAGGTGCGCAGCAGGCCCTGCATGTTCATGACCGCGTTCGCCAAGGCGTTCACGATAGCGTTCATGCGACTGTTCACGGCAAGGATCAGCCGTATCAGGGCCAAATTGGGTCGCGTTCACGCATGCGTCCACGCCGTGTTCATTCGCAATGCGGTCTCGGACGCGGCCTTTGCGCAGGAAAGAGCATGCCGATCACACATTTTGCCTCTCGAACCCGGTCGAAAGTGCTTATTGCCGGCAAAACAGCATCAAAGTCCTATTTTTCAACCGAATTTTCTATTTCACACCGTGAACACTGGCGTGAACAGAGCGCCATTTTGACGGAGTCGATTCGGGCCTCGTCTCTCCGCGGTCACGCATATGATCGACCACTCGCAAACCCAGAAAAATCAAGGCTTTTTTCTGATACGACCTATACCTTGTCGCATCTGGAACGCTGCCGTGAACGGGCTCGTGAACGGGGGTGTTCACGTTCATGGCCCTAAGGGGGTGAACGCGTGAACACTAGATCCTAATGCAGAGATGATTTCCTATTTTCCGACTCTTGCGTGGGTAACCGCCCCTCACCTCTTGCCTTTTTCTGCAGCTTCGCCACCAACCCGGTGCTGATGCCCATCTCATCGGCGATTTGACGGACGGACAGGCCATCGGCCGAAAGCTCGACTACCGCGATCAGTCGCGCATCTTCGACGGGCTTGATGACCCACTCGGTGCCACCGTCCGGACGGGCGAGAAGCTGTGCCTCGAAAGGATCGAGCCGGCCGCCGAACTCGTTCCGACACTTGGTGACGTGCACCTCGAACCGGGCACCCTGGCTCGGGGAAAAGTCATGCGGATGTCGAAGCTCGATCGAGGTGTCGAGCACATCCTCGCGGCGGCTCGTTCCCCGCTGGCTTCCATCTTTGCCAGCATGATGAATTAGAATGATCGTCTTGCCGATTCGGCGCAGGAACAAGAGCCAGTCCTGCATCACCTGCCATCGATCGGCCTCGTTCTCTCCGCCGGACCGGCACCAGGCCGACAAATTGTCGACGAGCACCACCTCGCTCGAAGCGATCACCTCGTTTATCGCCGCCTGCCCTGCCGGATCGGCGAGGTTGGGCAGCACATCGTCGACGAGGTCCGGGGTGATTATGCGAAAATCGACCGGCACCGAGGCATTGGATGCGCGCAGGATGTTAGCAAGTCGGTCCTGCATGGTTCGGGCGGGCATTTCCCCGTCGAGGTAGACGACGCTGCGAGGTTTCGGCGCCTTCCAATCGAAGACGTTCCCGCCGGTGGCGATGGCATAGGCAAGGGTCAGACCCACATGCGTCTTTCCGACACCCCGCTTGGCGACGATCATCGCAAGGCCCTGCTCGGGGATGACGGGCTCGAGAACGTGACCGCGGGCGGGGATCTCGATCGCGAGGAAATCGGCGAGTCGGATGGCGGTCAGGGGGCGCTTGGGGCGCACCGTCTCGACATGGCCGGTCTCGCCGTCGAGCTCGGCACGAAGATCGTCATCGGTCTTCATCGCGCGACCTCCACCGCAAAGTCGGCGAAGTCGACACCCTCCTGCGGCGCAAGCCAGATGCGCACGTCTCTCCCGGCCGCTGCCCACCTATCGGCACAGGATCGCGCAGCGGCGACACCCGCGGGGTCATGATCGGCCGCGATGGTCAGTGCGCCGATACCGTGCAGAACCGGGAGGCCGGCAAGATTGCCAGCGTCGGTTGTGGCCCAGGCAAGGCCGAACCCACGAGCCGCCGCGAGCGCGGTCTCGATCCCCTCGGCAACCAGCAGGCCGCCGTCCACCTCCTCCTCCGGCCAAAGGCGCACGACGCCGAACTTCTTGGTGTGACCAGGCAGCAGAAGCCGCGCGGGGTTCACTTCCGCCTTCGTGCCGTCCGGCCGGACCCAGGTGCGGTGCAGGGTAAGCGGTGCGATGGTTTCAGCGTGCGTGACCCGTGCAATCAGCGCCGGCCCGATATGGCCGCACGGGTGTCGAGCACGGGGGTGCCATCGCAAATCACCGTCGGGCGGCGGTAGTGCGCACCCGCGGGAAGCGAGATAGGCCCCGGCGACCGAACCGGGGAGGATCGGCTGGCATCGCCGCCAGAACGCTGCCCAGGGCGCCGACAAGCCCTTCTCGAGCGACGACACCGGTGCGGGGCGCGTTGACGCCTGAGAGCGCCAGAGAGATTTCCTGCGGCGATCCTGCTGCGGATGCCGAGCGCCTTTGTCACCGCATCGATGGCAATACCAGACCTCGGAGCCATCGACCCGCATCGTGAGGGCGAGAGCATTGTCACGAGCACCTTTCGCGCAGCTCGGGCAAGGCAACCGATACGTGCCGGGGCACCTCGGGGCTTGAGAGGGCGCCCGGGGCGCGGTAAATTCCGTTCCGCAATGAATTGCTTGAGCGCCCGGTGTCCGCCGGGCGCTTTCTTTTTGGGTCATTGCTCAGACCTCCTCCTCTTCGACTTGTGCGTTGCGGTATTTCTCAAGGTATCGCACGCCATCGTCGCGCAGAACCAAGGTTGCGCGACCAATTTTTGTGACCTTCAACTTGCCAGCCTTTACTTCCATGTACAGGAAAGACCGACTCAGGCCGGTCGCAGCTGCAAACTCGTGCATGCGATAGGCCATCCGATGCTTCGATGGATTTTGTTCGATACTCATTGCTGTCCCCTTGTGCGGAATTGGACAGCCAGCGATTGAGCACGTATTTCGTGGGCCGTCACAATGCGGCTGGGTTTTTTCTGATGCGCGAGAAGCCGATCCTCCTCGAAGTCGACGACCAGACCTACGCCAGGGGGCGCGGCAACGCCGTCTGCTTTTCGGGCGTTTCCTCTCGGTCTCTGTCGGAATACGTCGCCGACGGTCGTCTGCCGGTCGCACGTCTGGGAGGTGACGTGCTCTATCCGCTCGACCATCTGCTCGGCTTGAGGCGCGTCGCAGACCTCCGAATGGTGCGCGCCGCTCAAGAGAATGGTCGGCGAGGTGGACGGCCAAAGATCGACTGCTCGAGCGGCACGGTGGCCACCGGCTCGCCGCCCAAGGCGAGCACCGGCTAGACGGCGGTCGCTCGCTCCCCTATCTCTTTGTTCGCCCATTTTTTGTGCCTTTGGGCCATGCCCCGGCGGTGTTCCTGCACCGGCCGGGGCGCTTCATTTCTAGCGCTTGAGCTCGACCACCTTGGTGTCGTCGTCGACGCCCAGAACGATCCTCAAGCGCCGCTCCCAGGCCTCGACGGCCCGGCGCTTCTCGTCGGCATGATCGAAGCGCTGATAGACGGCGGCGAGCCGGTCGGCGCCCTTGGGCGCGTGATTCAGCAGGCTCTCGGTCACGTGGCGGGGCGTGCCGATCTCGGCCAACCTCGTCGCAAAGGTGCGCCTTATGTCGTGCAACACCCAGTCATCGACACCTGCGATGTCGCCCAATCGGGTCTTGATCCGTGCCCACCCGGCGATCGGCCGGTCTCCCGTGCTGGTGAAGACGAAGGGGCCGCGGTGCTCGGCATCGGCGACGATGTCGACGGCGATCCCGCACAAGGGCACGACATGCGTTCTGCCGCTCTTGTTGTTCTCTCGCGGCTGAACCCATTCCGCCCGATCGAGGTTCACATCGGTACGCCGCATTGACGACACCTCGCCCACGCGCTGCCCGGTCAGGACCAGCAGCTTGAAGGCGTCACCGAACGGGTAACCGATCTTGTCGGCAGCGGCCCACAGACGGACGAGCTCCTCATCGTCGAGCACCCGATCGCGACTGACTTCACGGTGCGGCATGCCGATGCCGGCGGCGGGCGAGGCGGGGATGATGTCGCGTGAGACGAGCCAGTTGAAGAACCTGCGGGTGTGCGCAAGCAGTCGATTTGCACCGGTGGTCAGCCCCCGCGCCACCTGGTCGTCGACGAGTTTGATGATGTCCCTTCTGGTGATCTCTGCGACCGGGCGGTCGCCGAAGGCATCGGCTAGGATCTTCAGGCGGCGGGCGGTGTCGCGGTGGCTCTTCTGCTTGGGTACGGCCTCGCGCTCGAGATACAGCGCCACCATCGCCGAGGTGGTGCAGCGGTCACGCTCCTCCTGTGCCTTGCGCTCCTGTTCCGCCACCTGCGCGGGGTCGCGGCCCTGGTCCAGCATCTCGCGCCAGGCGGCTGCGGTGGCCCGGGCTTCGGCGACCTTCATGGCCGGAAAGTGTCCGAGCGTGAGCCGGCGCTTGTGCCCCCGGTGGCGGTGCATCAGCACCCAGGTCTTGCGCCGCAGCCCGACCCTGATGGCCAGCCCCGGCGACAGTTTGTCCCAAGTTTCGGTCCGAGCGCCGCTGAACGGCAGACGCTCGACCATCAGGTCGGTGATCCTCTTCGATCTTCCGGCACCCAACATCGGCGATGCTCCTCCAGGGAGGCGGATTGGGTACTCTCTTGCATCGGACGTGGCAAGACGAAACAAAACTTCTATGGACGAAACACAAGGTACAACAAAGCTATACTTGTAGGCGCGTGGATAGAGGCGAACGGCTATAGACAATGATACAAGGACTGCAAATCCTTGCATGTCGGTTCGATTCCGGCCCGGGCCTCGCATTCGGGCGGTCAGCCGGTCTCGCCGATCGGCGTTCGTGCTTTCTCCGACGGGGTGAGATCGGAGTGGCGGCGAGATCCGGCTCGCGGCGCAGCGGAAAAAAGGCGGTGACGCGATCGGCGGGCTTCTGGTAAGAGCGCCACGCGCGTTGGCGCCTTCTGGTCCGGAGTAGCTCAGCGGTAGAGCAGTCGGCTGTTAACCGACGGGTCGGGGGTTCGAATCCCTCCTCCGGAGCCATTCTCACCGTGTACGACCCGGGTCCATTCCAACCGTACGGCCCGAACGTTCGACCCCGCGGGTACGCAATCAGTCGAAGACCGTGTCGCCGCCCTCGGGGTGGACGTGGTCGTAATAGTCCTTGAGCTCCAGGGCGGCGGCGGCTTCGCGGTCGAGCACGGCGGTGACACGAGGGTGCATCTGCAGGGCGGTCGCGGGACAGGCGGCGCCGATCGCTCCTTCGATCATGCGGGCGCAGGCTTCGGCCTTGGTGCTACCGGTGGCGAGCAGCAGACAGGCTCGCGCCTCCATGATGGTGCCGATGCCCATGCTCAGGGCATAGCGCGGCACCTCCTCGCCTTCGGTGAAATAGCGCCGGTTGGCCTCGCGCGTCTCGATCGTCAGGGTCTTGATGCGGGTGCGCGATCCGAGGCTCGAGGTCGGCTCGTTGAAGCCGATGTGGCCGTTGCGGCCGATCCCCAGAAGCTGGAGGTCGATCCCGCCCCGATCGGTGATAGCCTGCTCGTAGCGCTGCGCCTCCGCGCGCGGATCGGCGGCGTCGCCGCGCGGCAGGTGCGTGCGCGCCGGATCGATGTCGACATGGTCGAACAGCGCCTCGCGCATATAGGTGTGGTAGGAGCCCGGATGGGCCGGGGCGAGGCCGACATATTCGTCGAGATTGAAGGTGGTGACACCGGCGAAGGAGAGTGATCCTTCGGCATGGCGCCGGCGCAGATCGGCGTAGAGCGGCAGCATGGTGCCGCCGGTCGCCAGACCCAGCACGATCTCGGGCCGGGAGATGACGGTCGCCGACACGAGGCCGGCCGCACGCGCGACCGCCGCCGCGGCATCTTCGAGGATGAGAACCTTCATCGCACCTCCTGCATGCCGCAAGCGTAGGCGAGGGCGCCGAGCAGCGGACCCGACGGGCCCAGCGCCGCCGGTTGCAGCGGCACTCTGAAGAGTGGCGGCTCGTCCGCCAGATGCGCTTCGATCCGCTCCAGGTACCCCGAAGCGAGGCCGATGCCGCCGCCGATGGCGATGCGCTCCGGGTCGAGAGCGGCCGCGATATCGGCGCAGAGTGTCGCGACGGCACGGGCCGAACGCTCGACGATCGTCTCGGCCCAGGGCTCGCCGCGAAGGGCGGCATCGAAGACCTGCCGGGCATTCGCGCCCGGATGGCCGGCGGCGGTCGCCGCCGCCGCCATCGCCCGGCCGCCGGCGACGCTCTCGACGGTACCGCGCCGGCCGCTGCCGCAGAGATCACGGCCGAGCGGCGCGCTGAGAAAGCCCAGATGTCCGGCGAGGCCGCGCCGGCTCTCGAAGGGGCGCCCGTCCACCACGATACCGCCGCCGATACCGGTCGAGACCGTGAGATAGACGAAGATGCGGCAGCCCCGGCCGGCACCGAAGCGGGCTTCGGCCAGTGCCGCCGCGGCGGCGTCGTTGCACAGGCCGGCCTGCCCGAAACGTTGGCGAAGCGCCCGGCCGAGCGGTGCGTCCTGCACGGCCGTGAGCGTGCCGGCATTGAGCGCGGACCAGATCCCCTCGGCCGTCAGCCGGCCCGCCACCGCCACGCCCAATCGTGAGCCCGGGCGGTGATCGAGCGCCCGCAATAGCGCCGCCATGCCGTCGAGCTGGCCCGCGAGATCGGCGGCGCCGTCGGTCGCCACCTCGCGACGGTCGACGACGACGCCCTTTTCGATGCGCGCGGCGGCGGTCTTGGTGCCGCCGAGATCGACGGCGAAGCCGGTGAGCCCAGCCTCGGGCGATACAGCCTCGTGCAATGACGTCTCGTTCCGGGCAGCCTCGTTCCGGGCAGCCTCGTTCGGGGCCGCTTCGCTCATGGCGCGCTCCGCCGGTCGAGGGCGGCAGAAAACCAGCCCGTGACGTGCTCGAGGCGGGTGATGGCGCTGCCGACGGTCACCGCATCGGCGCCGGCCCCGAGCGCGGCCGCGGCGAGGGCCGGGGTGTTGTAGCGCCCCTCGGCCATGACGAATCGCCCCAGTGTCGCCAGGCGACGGACCAGATCGAGATCGGGCGCATCGCCGCGGCCTTCGGTTTCCGCCGTATAGCCCGAGAGCGTCGTGCCGAGGATCTGCACGCCGCCGGCTTTCGCATGGCGGGCGTCGTCCTCCGTGGAGCAATCGGCCATGGCCAGGACACCGCCCTGGAGGATCGCTTCGAGCAGCCGTTCGCGCTCGTCGGCACGCGGGCGCGGGGTGGCGTCATAGGCGACGATGTCGGCGCCGGCCCCGATCAATGCGTGCACGTCGGCGAGGGTGGGGGTGATGCGCACCGGGCTCGTGGCACTGTCGCGCTTGACGATGCCGATGACGGGCACCCGCACGAGAGGCCGCACGGCCCGGAGATTGTCGATCCCCTCGATCCTGAGCCCCCGGGCCCCGCCGGCGACGGCGGCGCGGGCCATGGCGGCCACGATGTCCGGGAGGTCCATCGGCCCGTCGTCCACCGGCTGACAGGAGACGACGAGGCCACCGCGCAGGGTGTCGAGAACGGACATCGGTATCGGTCCATCAGGCTCGGGCATCAGTCCATCAGGCTCGGCAGGCCGGTCGCAAGGATCGGGAAGACGCAGACCAGGACCAGCACCACCAGCGGCGGCACGAGCCAGGGCAGGATCGCCCGCGCCAGCCGCTGGAAGGGGATGTCGCCGACCTGGGCCACGACGAAGAGTGCCATGCCCATGGGCGGGGTGAGGATCGAGATCATCAGATTGAGCACCACGATGATGCCGAAATGGATCGGATCGATGCCGAAGCCCAGGGCCACGGGCACGAGGATCGGCACGACGATCAAGAGGATCACCAGCGATTCGATGACGGCACCGAGCACGAAGATCATCAGATTGACGGCGATCAGGAAGGAGACGGGGCCGTCGGCGATCGAAAGGAAGAGCGCGGCGATCTGCTGCGGCGCCTGCTCGCGTGCCAGCACCCAGCCCAGAAGACCCACACCGGCGATGATCGTGGCGATCGCCGCGGAGGTGACGGTGGTCTCGTAGATCGCGTCCCACAGCCGTCTGAAGGTGAGCTCGCGATAGAAGAGAAGGTCGATGACGATCGCATAGAGCACGGTGATCGCCGCTGCTTCGGTCGGCGAGAAATAGCCCGAGAAGATGCCGCCGACGATCACCACGGGCGTGAGCAGGGCCGGCAGCGACTTGACGAAGAGGGCGCCGATCTCGGCCGGCCGGTGCATCGCGTCGCGCGGATAGTCGCGCTTGCGGGCGATCAGATAGACCATGACCATCAGCGCCACGGCACAGAGCACGCCCGGGATCACGCCGCCCAGGAAGAGCTTGCCGATCGAGGTGTTGGAGATGACGCCGTAGAGCACCATGGTGATCGAGGGCGGCACCAGCGGCCCGATCATCGACGAGGCGGCGGTGACCGAGCCGGCGAACTCGTCGTCGTAGCCGGCCTTGCGCATCGCCTCGATCTCCATCTTGCCGAGCCCGCCCGCATCGGCGAGCGCCGATCCGGACATGCCCGAGAAGAACAGCGAGGCCAGCACGTTGACGTGGCCGAGACCGCCGGTGATGTGGCCGACCAGCGCCCGGGCGAAGCCGAAGAGATGGTTGGTGATGCCGGCCGAATTGAGAATCGCCGCCGCCAGGATGAAGAGCGGCACCGCCAGCATCGGAAAGCTGTTGAGCGCGTCCACCATGCGCTGGCTGGCGAAGCTCAGCCCCAGCCCGGACCAGTAGAAGTAGCCCATCGAGGCGAAGATCATGGCGATGCCGATGGGCAGGTTGAGCAGGACCAGCAGGAGCCAGCCGAAGATCACCGCAGCGAGGATCACAGCCGCACCTCCGCTTCGCTCCTGGTATCACGATGACCATCGATCAGCCGGCGCAGGATGCGAAGGGCGATCAGGATGAGCCCGACGAAGGCCGCGGCATAGAGCAGGGCATCGGTTACCGGAAGCGAGACGGCCTCGTTGTTCCAGGTGCGTCCGATCGAGCCCCAGGCGATCCAGTTCAGGTGACAGACGAGGGCGAGCCAGGCGACGTCGAAGAAGATGGCGAGACCCCTTTGCGCCGGAGCGGGCAGGCGGGCGGTCAGGAAGCCCATGCGCAGATGCGCCTGATCACGCTCGACCGCGGCGATGCCGATGAAAGCCATCCACACCCAGAGCCAGCGCGCCGCCTCCTCGGTCCAGACCGGTCCGACGAAGAGCGGCGTACGGCCGAAAATCTGGATCAGAATGACGAAGAAGAGGACGATGAAGAGCACCGACGCGATACACGCCTCGAATGCATATTTTTTGAACATGGCGTCTTCGAGCTCCCCCCCAGGTTTAACGATCTGGGCTAAGCGATCCGGGCTAAGCGATCCGGGCTGGGCGATCCGGGCTGGGCGATCCGGGCTGGGCGATCCGGGCTGGGCGATCCGAGCTGGGCGATCCGGGCTCGGCGATCGCGAGCCGAACCGCCCCGATGCCAATTCGAAGGGCCGGGACGGGCGCGCGCTGCGGCTCCCGTCCCGGCAGCGCGGGCGTCTACTGCTCGCCGCGTACGCGGGCGATCGAGCCCTCGCCGAACTCGGCCTCGAGCTCGTCGTAATAGGGCTGCATCGCCGCCCGGAACGGCTCGAGATCGGGATGGGTGATCGTCAGCCCGCGCTCCTCGAAGGTCTTCAGCAGCGCTTCCTCGGCCTCGAAGGTCAGTTCGTCGGAGACGTCGCCGCCATGCTCGACCGCTTCCTGCACCCAGCCCTGCTCGTCCTCGCTCAGATCGTCCCAGGTCGTGGTGCCGATCTCGATCGCCGAGGAGGCGATGAAGTGGTTGGTGATCGCGATGTGGTCCTGGACCTCGTAGAACTTCATGGCTTCGATGGTCGGCAGCGGGTTCTCCTCGGCGTCGACCTGATTGGTCTGCAGCGCCAGATAGACCTCCTGAAAGGCGACCGGGGCCGGGGTGGCGCCGGTGTTCTCGGCATAGGCGATCAGGAAGGGCACGTTGGGGGTGCGCAGGCGCAGGCCCTTCATGTCCTCGAGCTTCTCGATCGGCCGGTTGGAGGTGGTCTGCCGCGTGCCGTAGTACCAGACGTCGAGCAGCCGGATGCCCTGCTCCTCCATCTTCTGGGCGATCTCCTGCCCCCAGGGGCCGGACACGATCTTCTCGAGATGCTCGAAATCGTCGACCACATAGGGTGCGCCCACGAGCTTGAGCTCGGGGATGACGTAGGACATGTCGGGATAGCCGGTCATCACCATGTCCAGCTCGCCCGCCTGCACCTGCTGGACCATCGCCTTGAAGTCGCCCAGGGCGGCCGAGGGGAAGACCTTCAGCGTGAGCTCGCCGCCGGACAGCTCCTCGAGCTTCTCGGCCACGGCCAGCACGCCCTTGTAGACGTTGGACACCTCGTTGTCCTGCATGCCGAAGGTGAGCTCGCGGGCCTGGGCGCCGTTCAGGGCGCCGGTCGCGACGAGTGCCAGCGCGGCGGCGCCGGTGAGGGCGTGCTCGTAGAACGTCATGTCTTTCCTCCTCTTGGTCTGGTTGGTCAGGTGTTCGGTGGAATCGATCGGAGCGGCTGGCCTGCGGGTTTTTCTCCCTCCGCTTGCGGTTCGTCCGGCCGGTCGGTGGCGAGCGGTACGGCCCGCAGGCGATCGCGGTAGGATCGCTCGAGATGGCGGTCCATGATCGCGGTCGCGGTCACGGCGTCACCATCGAGGATCGCCTCGTAGATCCGGCGATGCTCGTCGTGCGACTGGCGGTCGCGGGCGACCCGGTCGTCGGCGCGTGGCCGTACGCGCAGGAGCTCCGACACGAACATGTCGTGCAGGGTGAGCAGTACGGGGTTGCCGACGACCGAAACCAGCACGCGATGAAAGGCGATGTCGGTGGCGGCGAAGGCTTCGTCGCCGATGGCTTCGGCATTGCGCTCGAGCGCCGCGCGCAGATCGGCGATCTGCACATTGGTGGCGCGCAGGGCGGCCTCGCGTGCCGCACCGGTCTCGATGAACTGGCGCATCTGCTCGAGATGCGCGCCGCTGCGCGCGTCGCCCAGAATTTCGCGGATGTGCATGCCGGCACCGCGCAACACCTGCACCAGCGAGGGCCGCGCCGCACGCGGCCGCCTCCCGGCGCCGGCGATGGTGTAGCCGCGCAGATGCAGGTGGGTGAGCGCCTCGCGCACCGTCGGTCGCGAAGCGCCGAAGCGCTCGCAGAGGGCGCGTTCCGTCGGCAGCGGGTCATCGTGCGGCAGGGCGCCGCTCTTGATGTCGGCGATCAGCGCTTCGGCGATCTCGAGGGCGGTGGCGCCGGAGCGCCGCGGCTCGTGCCGTTCTTCCATGCGATCCTCCCGACCGGCCAGCAGCACCGCCGGCCGTCTCGACCGGCGGTGGCGGGTCCGATCCCGGGCCTTGGTATGACCAAACATTTATCATTGTCAATCCAATTATGTCGGATATAGCATTCCTGCTTGCGAGCGCCGCTCGGGTGCGGCGCGTCGGGAGTGCGAGAGGAGTGGGGATGGCCAGGCAGTTGGGCGGTATGTACGCAGCCCTGATGAGTGCGATGGACGATGCGGGCGGGTTCGACCCGAAGAGGCAGCAGGCACTCACCCGCTACGTGCTCCAGCAGGGCCTGCGCGGCCTCTATGTCGGCGGCAGCAGCGGCGAATCGGGCATGCTCGAGACGGCGGCCCTGCTCGAGCAGCAGCAGGTGGTCGCCGACGTCGCCCAAGGCGTCGAGGCGGTGCTGATCGCGCATGTGGGCATGCCGGCACTCGCCGATTCGATCCGTCTCGCGCACAACGCCCGCAAGCTGGGCTACCGCGCGCTCTCGGCCCTGCCGCCGCACAGCTATCCGTTCTCGGACGAGGAGATTCTGGGCTATTATCGCGCGCTCGCGGCAGCGACCGACCTGCCGCTGATCGTCTACGAGATTCCGCTGCGCACCGGCCGGCCGCTGCCGCTCGACCTGCTGCTGCAGATCCTCGATCTGCCCAACGTGGCCGGCATCAAGTTCACCTCGAACGATCTCTTCAAGCTGTCGATGCTCCGGCGGCGGCGGCCGGAGAAGGTCTACTATTTCGGCTTCGACGAGATTTTCCTGAGTGCGGCGGTGCTCGGTGCCGACGGCGGCATCGGCACCACCTACAACCTTTTCGGCAAGCTCTATGCGGCGCTGCACGAGGCGGTTCGGGCGAACGATCTCGCCCGCGCACGCGAACTGCAGGCGATCTCGCAGGAATTCGTCGAGCTGCTGTTCGTCACCGGCGTGCTGCCGGGCATGAAGGCCGCCTTTCGCACCATCGGCATCGAATGCGGGCCGACCCGATCACCGATGGCGGCCAGGGTCGGCGATGCCGAGGCGCGCCTGAAGCCCTTCCTCGAGCGCGCCGACGTCCGGCCCTGGCTGGCACTCTGATCGAATGCGCCGGCGCCGGCCTCAGTGCCGGTGCGTCGCCTCGAACGCCGCCTTCTGTTCGGCCGTGGCCTCCTTCTGGTGCGCCTTCTTCCAGGCGTCGTAGGGCATGCCGTAGACCCGCTCGCGCGCCTCTTCATAGTCCATCTGCCGGCCGGCCTCGTCGGCGGCAGCCGCATACCATTTCGCGAGGCAGTTGCGGCAGAAGCCGGCCAGGTTCATCAGATCGATGTTCTGCACGTCGCTGCGCTCGCGCAGATGCGCCACCAGCCGCCTGAACGCCGCCGCTTCGAGCGCCTGCCGTTCGTTCGGAGTGAGGTCGGTCATGCGCGGTCTCCCATGTGCGTTCAGGGCGTGACGTGGAGGCCCTGATGTGGGGATGATGGCGGGGGATCGCCAAGTCCGAAGGGCCGGATCAGCCCGGCACGCCGTCGAGCGACGCCTCGACCAGCCAGTCGATCACCGCCTTGCGCGCCTGCGCCGCATCCGCACCGGCCGCGAGGGCGGCGTGGTAGAGGGCCATCTGCCGGTCGGCGCTGGTGCCCACCCGGACGATCGTCCGCGCATGCTCGATCTCGGCCCTGCACCCGAGATCCTCGGCATAAGGGGCGAGAAAGTCGATCAGCTCGTCGATCAGCTCGGCCACCGGCACCAGCTTGCGCCTGCCGTAATCGGCCAGCGTGCCGGCCACGCCGTAGCGCTGGGCGCGCCACTTGTTCTCCTCGATCAGCAACCGCCGATAGCGCCGCCAGGTCTGGTTGGCGCCGCGCAGATTGTAGAGGAAGGCCAAAAGGCTCTGATAGAGGGCGACGATGCAGAGCGTGTCCTCGAGCCTGGTGCAGATGTCGCAGATGCGCATCTCCAGCGTCGGATGCTTGGCCGAGGGCCGAACGTCCCACCAGATCTTGGTCGGGTCGTCGACCAGCCCGGTCGCCCGCATGACCTCGAGCAGGCTCGACCAGTCGCTGAAGCTCTCGAAGGTCTCGGCCGTGCCGGTCCGCGGCAGGTCGCCGAAGATCGTCGGCCGGAACGACTTCAGCCCGGTTTCCTGACCCTCCCAGAAGGGCGAGGAGGTGGAGAGTGCCAGGAGATGCGGCAGGAAGTAACCCGCCTGGTTCATCAGATCGATGCGCAGATCGTCGTCCTCGACACCGGCGTGCACGTGCATGCCGCAGACCACGAGCCGGCGCGCGACGGCCTGGAAATCCTCGCTCAGCAGGCGGTAGCGGTCGAGATCGACCCGTTGCTGGTCGCGCCAGCTCGCCGAGGGATGGGTCGAGGCGGCGACCAGCGCCAGCCCGTGGTCGGCGGCGCAGTTCGCCACCGTGCGGCGCAATCCGCCCAGCTCCTTGCGCACCTGATCGACGTCACGACAGACCGAGGTGCCGATCTCGACCTGAGCCTGCAGCAATTCGTGCGTGACCTGCTCGCCCAGCGCCTCGCGGCAATGCGCCATGAAGCCGGGCGGCGGTACCTTCGACAAGGAGCCGGTAGCCCGCTCGACGATCAGATATTCTTCTTCTACGCCAAGGGTGAGGCTCGGCTTGCGTGCCGCCATGAGACGAGACCCCCGATCGGTGTGTGATTGTCGCCTTCGTAGGTGCGATAGAGCGTGTCGTCGCCCAGCGGTCCCGACAGCACCTCGTGCAGGATGCCCGCCCATTTCTCCGCCTTGGCGCGGCTGTCGACCTCGTTCTGCCTGAGCTCGAACATGATGTGCGGCAGGCGGGCGCGCTGGGCGTGAAAGGTGACGGTGAAGCCGAACTCGCGCAGACCCGAATAGGGCTGGTTGTCGCCGACCATGAGCCCGTCACGGCGTTGCAGCGCCTCGAGCACCGGTGCGGAGAGCCGCCGGTCGCCGCGCCAGAGCACACCCACCTGCCAGGGCCGGTCCTGACGGTTCATGTGCGGCGTGAAGCTGTGTACCGCCACGATCGCCGGAACGGCCCCACGGCGCCGATGCCGGGCGATCACGCGGGCCACCGTGCGATGATAGGGCAGGAACCAGCGGCGGACCCGATCCAGTGCCTGCGCGCGATCGAGATTCTCGTTGCCCGGAACGACGCAGCCGTCGCTCACCGGCGGGATCGAAGATGGGGTGAACGGCCGGCGGTTGGGATCGACCACGAGACGCGAGACGTGATCGAGGATCGCCGTGGCGCCCAGCGAGCGGGCCAGGGCGCGGGTGACGTCGGCGGCGCCGATGTCCCAGCCGATGTGCCGCTCGAGCTGGTCGCGATGCAGGCCGAGGTCGGCATATTCGCCCGGAACCCGGCATCCGGCATGGTCGCACAGCAGGATCACCCGCGAATCGGGCCCGCCTTCGATGATTTCGATGGCGTTTGCGGCGCCCAGGGGAAGCTCGCGCGCGCCCTCGCCCGTCATGATCGTTGCGTCCATGGATCGGTGATAGCCCGTCGTCGTGCCGTGCAAAAGCCCGCTCGCCGCTTGCGGCCCGCCGCCGATACACCTATTGCGCAAATCCGAGCACCCGAGCCGATGGATCACCCCCGTGCCGCATACGCCGTCCGATCCGCCGGGCGCCGCGTCGTTCCGCGGATGGACGATGTGGGGTCTGGCGGCGCTGTTCTACGCCTATGGCTTCTTCCAGCGCGTCGCGCCGAGCGTGATCGTCGACGATCTGATGCGCGATCTGGCCTTGAGCGGGGCACTGCTGGGCACGCTCTCGGCCGCCTATTTCTACGCCTATGCCGGTCTGCAAATCCCCATCGGCCTGCTGCTCGACCGCTTCGGTCCGCGCATCGTCCTGACGGTCGGTGCCGCCCTGGCGACGCTGGGCGGCGTCCTCTTCGCCCAGGCCGCCTCGCTCGAGGCGGCGGTCGCGGCGCGTGCGCTGATCGGTGCCGGGGTCGGCGTGGGCTACATCTCGGCACTGACGCTCGCCGGGAACTGGTTCACGCCGCAGCGCTTCGGGCTGGTCGCCGGACTGACGCTGACCGCCGGCACCCTGGGTGCGGTGCTGGGCCAACTGCCGCTGGCGCTGATGGTGGCGGCCTTCGGCTGGCGCGCCTGCCTTCTGGTCATCGCTCTCGCCGGCGGGGTGCTGACGGCGGCACTGCTCGCCTTCGTGCGCGATCGGCCGGCGCGTGCCGCGGCCTCCTCCGCGACCGGCGGCCGACGTCTGCTCGCGCCGCTCCTGGCGCTGGCCGGGCGCGGCGAGATCTGGGCCTATTTCTTGATGTGCGGCCTGATCGGTGCGCCGATCCTGGCCTTCGCCGGCCTTTGGGGCGTGCCCTATTTCGTCCACGTCCACGAGCTGACCCGGCCGCAGGCGAGCCTCGCCACCTCGGCGATGCTGCTCGCATGGTCGGCCGGCGGACCGGTCTTCGGCTGGCTGGCCGGCCGGGTGGAGAGGCCCACTTCGGTGATCGTCGCCGCCGCCGTCGTGGCGCTGGTGGTCTGGGCGGGCCTGGCCGCGATCGACGGGCTGCCGCTCCCCGTCGTCACCCCGGCCGTGGTGCTCGCCGGCTTTTCCGGCGGTTCGATGATCGCGGTCTTCGCCCTCACCCGCAGCCGCTTCGCCGGCGAGGTCGCCGGCACCGCCCTGGGCCTCGTCAATACCGGCGTGCTGCTCGCCGGTGCGGCCCTGCAGACACTGGTCGGCTGGCTGCTCGATCTGGGATGGCGGGGCGATCTGGTGGAGGGTGCGCGCCTCTACCCGCCCGAAGCCTATCGATGGGGTTTCGTCGCTTTCGCCGCGGCCGCCTCGATCGTCGCCCTCGTTGCCTTGGGTCTCGCCACGATCGAAGCCCGCCGCCGATCCGATCCCCGATCCCTGATACCCCGCGGCCACAACCGGTGATCGATCTTCTTGCCCGGCGAGACGTTCACCGAATATTAAGCTAGAGCGACGATGATCGTTCGGACCTGCCGGAGCACCCACTTCATGACGTGGCGTCACTTCCTCTTCTGTCTGACGATGTCGGCGATCGCCACGGTCGCGAGCGTGCCGGGGCGAGACGCCTCGGCCGACGAACGTGTGGCCGCGGTCTTCGGTGCGGGCCTCGCCGGTGAACGCGGTGAGGCACGATCGGCGGCTTCTGCGAGCCTGGGTGTGATCGACCGCATCGTCGTCACCAAGAGCAAGCGGCGGCTCGATCTGTTGCGCGGCGGCGAGGTGGTGCGCAGCTTTCGCGTGGCGCTCGGCCGCCAGCCGCGCGGCGCCAAGGTGTACGAAGGCGACGGCAAGACGCCCGAGGGCCTCTACTGGCTCGACGCACTCAAGCCCGACAGCCGCTTCTACAAGGCCATCCGCATTTCCTATCCCAACAGGTCGGACCGCGACAGGGCGCGACATCTGGGCAAATCGGCCGGCGGCGCCATCATGGTCCACGGCGTGCCCGACGATCTGCTGAGCTGGGGCGCCGATCACTACCTGTTCAACTGGACCGAGGGCTGCATCGCCGTCACCAACGACGAAATGGACGTGATCTGGAACAGTGTTCGCTTGGGCACACCCATCGAAATCCTACCCTGACCCGTGCCTATTACCTTCAACTGCCGGTATTGCTCCCTATAATCGGCACGCGCTCGGTGGTCACCCTGCCGCGAACGATCGGCGCCGTGCCGCTCGGGCGGACAAGCGGTGTCGCGCCGGATTTGGTGAACCGTTGGCGGGCGTGTGACGACTGCCCCCTTGGAGAAGATGATCATGACCAAACTGTTTTCGCGGCTGTCGCTGCTCGTGCTCGCCGGCTCGATGACGGCTCTCGCGGGTTGCTCGAACAAGGCCGAGATGGACCAGATGCGCTCGGAGATCGCCAGCGTCCGCTCGATCGCCGAAGCCGCCGACCAGAAGGCGACGACGGCGCTCGAAGAGGCGCAGGCCGCATCGGCCGCCGCCGATCAGGCCGCCGAAGAGGCGCGGGTCGCCAGCGAGAAGGCCGACCGCATCTTCCGCGCCAATCTGCGCAAATAGCCGCTCCGCACCCCCGGACCGGCGGCCGGACCTGCCGTCGGTCCGGGGTCGTGCCCGCTCGCGCCGGCCCTGCCGGCGGGCCGCTTTCCCTCCCTGTGCCGCGCCTCTCGTGCGTGCCGGGCCGCGCGAGGGGGCGCAGTGCCCGCGACGTGGCGGGCGGTACGCTACGGGCGCGCGATCGTCGCTCCGCCGCCAGTTCCGGGGCCGCCAGTTCCGGACCTGCGTGTCCCGGGGTCGCGTGGCCCGAAATCACGTCTCACGAGAGGGCCTTTTCGTGCTATGGTCGGCGACGGCCGCGGCCGTCGTCGCCGGCGACCCGTGCGGGCCATGATCGAGCGGGCCGGCGGACGGGATGAACGATGAGCTTATCCGGAGCGCGTTGGACGTGAGCAGAGGCCGGTCGTCGAACCATCCGCTCGGACCCCTCGTCTCTCGATGGCCCGTCTCTCGATGGAATGCCCCGCCGTCTTTCGAAGGAATGCCCGTGGTGACGCCGATGACGCCCGATCGCCCGCGCGAGGTATCGCGTCTCTTCGACCGGCGGAGCCTGCTGCGGCGCGGCGGGACCTTCGCCGTGGCGTGCGCGTCGGCCCGGCTCGTGCCGGGCGTCACGCGCGAAGCCCGGGCCGCGGTGCCCGACGATGCGGCTTCGGCCGAGGATCTGATCGGCGCCATCAGCTATTACGTCACCGACAGCCAGAACACGCTGCTCGACGTGGCGCGCCGGCACGATCTGGGCATCCTCGAAATTTCCGCCGCCAATCCCGGCGTCGATGCCTGGGTGCCGGGCGAGGAGCGGGCGATCCTGCTGCCGACGGCGCATCTCCTGCCCGAGGTGCCGCGCGAGGGCATCGTCGTCAATCTGGCCGAACTGCGCCTCTATCTCTTTCGCGGCGAGAGCGTCGAGACCCATGCCATCGGCATCGGCCGGGACGGCTTCGCCACGCCCATGGGCCCCACGACCGTGGTCCGCAAGACCGAGAACCCGGTCTGGCGGCCGACCGCGGCGACCCGGATCGACAAGCCCGAGCTGCCGGCGAGCGTGCCGGCCGGGCCGGACAATCCGCTGGGCGCGCACGCCATCTATCTCGGCTGGCCCACCTACCTCATCCACGGCACCAACAAGCCCTATGGTGTCGGCCGGCGGGTCAGCCGCGGCTGCATCCGCATGTATCCCGAAGCCGTGGCCGACCTGTTCACCAAGGTCCAGCCGTCGATGCCGGTGCGGGTGATCGCCGAGCCGATCAAGCTCGGCTGGTCGAACGGCGACCTCTATCTCGAGGCGCATCCCGACATCGCCCAGCTCGACCAGCTCGAGGACAGCTACGCCTTCACGCCGCACCCGACCTCGCGGCCGCCCGAGAGCTTCCGGCGTCGCCTGCTCGACAAGGCCGGCGACGCCGCCGGCCGGATCGACTGGGACATCGTCGATGCGGAACTGACCGATCGCCGCGGCATCCCCGTGCGCATCACCCGCGCCGCCACCGCCACCACCATCGCCGACAACGAGGCCAAGGCGGGCGACCCCGGGACGCCGGGCCGCAACCCCGGCAAACCCGCCATAAGCCGCCCCTTCACCGGCCTCTACTGAGCCCCGCGGCCGCCTCGGGGCCACACGGAGGCGGCGCGTCCGTCGGGACGACCGGCGGCTTGAGCCGAACGGTTCGTGCAGCGGGCGCGGGCGACCACTCCGAGCGCATCGGCGACGAAGGCGGCATCGCCGGTCGCCCGCGCATCGTCGAGATAGCCGGCGAGGGCCTGCTCGTCGTCGAGATGACGGGCCGGATCGAAGATCGAGGTACGGACCATGGCAGAGGTCATGTCGACTCCGGGCGATCCGTCCCGTTCGTGCATCGAATGAGGCTTGGCGTCCCCAAGGGGAATCGAACCCCTGTTTCCGGCGTGAGAGGCCGGCGTCCTGGACCGCTAGACGATGGGGACGCGGGTTCGCGAAGGCGAACGAGGTGGTCCTTAGCGGCTGCGTCGCGGGCGATCAAGCCCGATCGTCAGCCGCGCCGAAATGAGGCGGCGAGTTCGATCTCGGGCGACCAGAGGAACTGGTCGATCGGC
>JAGREO010000026.1 GCA_020446525.1 Geminicoccaceae bacterium
ATCCGGGGGCGAAGGCGGGGTGCGTATTCATGATGATGGAAGTATAGGACCACAATCCGAAGGACGCAAGTCCTTTTTATCGGGCCTGGTCGATTTTTTGGTCCGGGGTCGCCGTGGATGCGGGCGCCCGGGCGGCCCCGATCAGGCGCCGGGCTCGCCGGTCGGGCGGGCGCGCAGGCTGCGCATGGTCTGGACGTGGACGAGGCCGCCTTGGGCGACGGCGGTGGTGGTGGCGCCGATCGTCTCGCCATATTTGCGCACCTCGGTGCCATGCGGCAGCGGTTCGAGGGCGATCTTGTGGCAGAGCGGGACGGCTTGCGTGGCGACGATGCCGATCGGGCCGTCGGGGGTGTCGACGGTGACCGACGCGCCGGCCTCGATCGGCTCGATCGCGGTGGCGACATTGTCGGCGGGGTGCAGCTTGACGGCGGCGATGGTCGCGGGCGCGGTCTCTCGATCGGTCAAGGCCTGGTCACCCCCATCGTCACCCCCCCATCGTCACCCCCCATAGTCAAAGGGCGGGGCCGAAGCGGCTCACCACCTCGTCGTGGTCGCCCAGGATTTCGCCCCAGGTCAGGCTGCCCGAGGCGATCCGGGCGATCGTCGCCATCAGCCGGTCGGCGGCGTGCTCGATCCGCTCGCGGCCGCGGAACACGTCGCCCGCCTCGAAGTCGAGCTGCTCGTGCAGGCGATCGGCGGTCCGCGAATTGCCGGTGAGCTTGATCGTCGGCATCAGCGCGCTGGTGTAGCTGTTGCCGACGCCGGTGGTGAAGAGGCAGAGATTGGCCTGGGCGAGGGCAAAGCCGGTGATCGATTCGGGCGCGTAGGCCGGCGCGTCCATCACCCACAAGCCCGCCCCGGGCGGGCGCGCGCCATAGCCGATCAGGCCGGCGATCGGCCCGCTGCCGGATTTGGCGACGGCACCGAGCGATTTCTCCTCGATCGAGGAGAGCCCGGCGTCGATGTTGGTGCGGCTCGGATTGTTGCCGGTCAGATCGAGACCGTTCCCGACCGCCAGCGTCTCGCGCGCCCGTGCCGCATCCAGGATCGCACGGGCCACTTCGGGCGTGGCGGCGCGGCGGGCGAGCAGGTGTTCGGCACCCAGCCATTCGGTCGTCTCGCCGATCATCGCCGTGCCGCCGGCCCCGACCACGAGATCGGCGATGCGGCCGACCAGCGGGTTGGCGACGAGGCCCGAGCTCGGATCGGAGCGGCCGCATTCGAGACCGAGGGAGAGGGACGAGAGCGGCACCGGCACCCGACGGTCGTCGGAGATCGCCTTGAGCATGGCGGCGGCGGCGCGCACGCCGCGATCGGTCATCACCAGCGCGTCGTGATCGCAATCGTCGAGCGCGATCGCCTCGACGCGCTTGCCGGCGAATGCGGCCGCCTCGCCGACCGCCGCCACCTTGGGCGGATCGGCGCCGACCACGAGCACCGCGCCGACATTGGGGTGGCCGGCCATCGCCTCGAGGGCCGCCTGATGCACGGCGCGGTCGTGGCCGAGCAGGCCCGAGCCGTAGGGCATGCCGATGGCGATCGAGGGGTGGACCATGGCGGCGATGCGCCGGCCGGTCGGCACCGAGAGGCCGTTGACGGCCAGCACCAGCAGGTGGTTGCGCAGCCCGACCCGGCCGTCCGGTCTGAGAAAACCCGTGATCGCGGGCTCGGTCATCGGGGTTCTTTTCCAGATTGCGCGAGCGCCGGGACGGCTGTCGCGGCACCGTCGGGATTGTCGCACGTCACCGCCGGTCCGTGCAATCGCGGCGTCGTGTGGCGCCGGCCCATACCCGGTGCCCTGGAACCTCGGGCCGGTGCGTCCCCTTCCACATCGCGGCCGATCGTGCCACTCTGCGTTGAGCGAGGGGGCGGCGGAACCGCGTTCGTGCGTTCCATCGCGTCTGCCCGAAGAGAGACCCCAGCGGGGGAAGGGGCCGCGTCCATCATGCGTTTTTACAATATCCATCCGCTTCTGGCGGGACCGATCGCCGAATGGCCGGTGCATCTCGAGCGGGTGCGGGCCATGCGGTTCGACGCGGTCTACGTCAACGCCTTCTTCGCGCCCGGCGGCTCGCAGAGCATCTATGCCGTGGCCGATCACCGGGCCCTGCACCCGCGGGTCAAGGGCGATGCGACCGGCGACGACCGCGCGCTCGTGCGCAATTTCGTCGACGCCGCCCGATCCTGCGGGCTCGACGTGTTCACCGATCTGGTGGCGGCGCGCGCCGCGATCGACGGCCGCATCGCCCGCGAGAATCCGGACTGGCTGCGGCACTATGCCGACGGGACGCCGGTGCAGCCGGTGCTGGGCACGCCGCACGACCGCGCCAGCGCGCAGGTCATGGCCGATCTGGTCGAGCTGGATTACGCCCGCGACGGCGTGCGGGCGGCGCTGATCGATCATTTCGAGGCGGTGGCGCGGCACTGGCTCGAGGCCGGCATCGCCGGCTTTCGCTGCAGCAGCGCGCACAAGCTGCCGGCCGAGGTGTGGCGCGAGCTGATCGGCCGGCTGCGCCGCGATTTTCCAGAAGCGAAGTTCCTCTGTGCCGCGCTCGGCTGTCCGATCGAGCAGGTCACCGCCATGCGCGACAGCGGTTTCGATTACGTGCTCGACAGCTTCTGCTGGTGGAATTTTCACGACGCCTGGTATCTCGACCAGCAGGCGCCGCTGCTCGAGGTCGGGGCCACCGTCGCGTTTCCCGAGGACCACAACACGCCGCGGCTGGCGGTGGCGGCGGGGCTCGCCGATCCGGCTGCGATCGAGCGGCTCTACCGGGCGCGTTATCTGGCGGCGGTCGGGCTCTCCTGCGGCACGCTGATGCCGATGGGCTTCGAATATGGCTGCACCCGGCGGCTCGATCCCGTCACCAGCTCGATCGACGACTGGCGGGCGGAGACGGTCGAGCCGCAGATCGACATCACGGGCTTCATCGCCGAGGCCAACGGGCTCAAGGACGCGATCCCGCATCTGCGGGCGCGCCGGCCGCAGCGGCGGGTGACGGCACCCGAGGGGCGGATCGCCGGCTTCATGCGCTTCGATGCCGGCTCGCCCACGGTGGCACGGCACGCGACGGCGCTGCTGGTCAATCCGACGGTCGATCTGGCCGACGGTGTGGGCATGGGCGGCGTGCTGGCGGCGGCCGGCGGTTACGTCACCGAGTTCGAGGACGTGACACCGCTGGTCGAGCCGATCGCCTTCGACGCGGGCCGGCCGGCGACGCTCGATCCCCTGGCGGTGCGCATTTTCGAGGGAAGGCGGCCGGCGGTGCAGCCGATGCGCAAGCCCTCGCAGGCGGCCAGCGTCAAGGCGATCAGGGCGCTGGTCGGCGAGCGGGTGGCCATCGAGAAGGTGACGCCCGAGCTCGACGGCGGGCGTTTTCCGGTCAAGCGGATGATCGGCGACGTGCTCGAGGTGGAGGCCGACATTTTCGGCGACGGGCACGACAAGCTGGCGGCGGTGGTGCGTTACAGGCGGGCCGACGAGAGCGCCTGGCACGAGGTGCCGATGGCGTTCGTCGACAACGACCGCTGGGGCGGCCGCTTCGCGCTCACCCGCAACGCCCGCTACGTCTACACCGTCCAGGCCTGGCGCGACGTCTTCGCGAGCTGGTGCCTCGAGGTGGGCAAGAAGCACGATGCCGGGCTCGATCTGGCGCTGGAGATGGAGGAGGGGCGCCAGCTCGTGGCGCGCACGGCGGCGGCGGCATCGGGTGAGGACGCGGCGGCGCTGAAGGCGCTCTCGGCGGAGCTCGGGGCGCGGGCCGAGGATCAGGGCTTCCAGCTCGCGCGGCTCTTGAGCGCGCCGGTGGCGGCGCTGATGCGGCGGGCCGATCTGCGGCAGAATCTGGCGACGTATCATCGCGAGCTCGAGGTGATCTGCGACCGCACGGCCGCCGCCTTCGCCGCCTGGTACGAGATTTTCCCGCGCTCGATGAGCGACGATCCGCAGCGTCACGGCACGTTCCGGGACGTGATCGCCAAGCTGCCCTATGTGCAGGCGATGGGCTTCGACGTGCTCTATTTCCCGCCGATCCACCCGATCGGCCGGACCAACCGCAAGGGGCGCAACAACAGTCTCAAGGCGTTCGAGGGCGATCCGGGCAGTCCTTATGCGATCGGTGCGGCGGAGGGCGGCCACGACGCGCTGCATCCGGAGCTGGGCAGCTTCGACGACTTCAGGGCGCTGATCGAGGCGGCGGCGGCGCACGGGCTGGAGATCGCCATCGACTTCGCCATCCAGTGCTCGCCGGACCATCCCTGGATCAAGGCGCACCCCGAGTGGTTCGAGTGGCGCCCGGACGGCACGCTCAAATTCGCCGAGAACCCGCCCAAGAAGTACGAGGACATCTCCAACGTCAGTTTTTACACCGAGGGTGCGATCCCGGGCCTCTGGCTGGAACTGCGCGACGTGATCCTCTTCTGGGTCGCCAGGGGCGTGAAGATCTTCCGGGTCGACAATCCGCACACCAAGGCCTTTCCGTTCTGGGAGTGGATGATCCGCGAGGTGCAGGACCGTCATCCCGACACGGTCTTCCTCGCCGAGGCCTTCACCCGGCCCAAGGTGATGGCGCGGCTGGCCAAGGTCGGCTTCACCCAGAGCTACAGCTACTTCACCTGGCGCGAGACCAAGGAGGAGCTGACCGAATATCTCACCGAGCTGACGCAGAAGGAGGCGCGCGAGCACATGCGCCCCAACTTCTTCGTCAACACGCCGGACATCAACCCGGTCTATCTGCAGGGCGCGCCGCGGGCCGCCTATCAGATCCGGGCCGTACTGGCCTCCACCCTCTCGACGCTCTGGGGCCTCTATTCGGGCTTCGAGCTGTGCGAGGGCACGCCGGTGCCGGGCAAGGAGGAGTATCTGGATTCCGAGAAATACCAGATCCGCGCCTGGGACTGGGACCGGCCGGGTCACATCCGCGACGACGTGACGGCGCTCAACCGCATCCGTCGCGACAATCCGGCCCTCTGGCAGTTCACCGACCTGACCTTCGCCCAGGCCTGGGACGATCACATCCTGGTCTACACCAAGATTTCGAGTGCGAAGGACAATGCGGTGATGGTGGCGGTCAATCTCGATCCGCATCAGGCGCACGGCTGCGCCTTCGAGGTGCCGCTCTGGCGCTTCGGTCTGGGCGATCATGCCGAGATCGCGTGCGAGGATCTGCTGAGCGGCCGGCGCTTCACCTGGACCGGCAAGACGCAGCACGTCTGGCTCGATCCGGCGGTGCGGGCCTATGCGATCTGGCGGCTGGTGCCGCCCGGGCTCTGACGCTCGAAGACGTTGCATTTCACGAAAAGAAACGACGGGGTATCGGTCGATGGCGGACGATCCGCTCTGGTTCAAAGATGCGATCATCTATCAGACGCACATCAAGGCGTTCTTCGACAGCAACAATGACGGTATCGGCGATTTCGCCGGGCTGATCGAGAAGCTCGACTACGTCAAGGATCTGGGGGCCAGCACGATCTGGCTCTTGCCCTTCTATCCTTCGCCGTTGCGTGACGACGGCTACGACATCCAGGATTATCGCAGCATCAACCCCGCCTATGGCAGCATGCGCGACGTCCGCCGGCTGGTGAAGGAGGCGCACAAGCGCGGCCTCAGGGTGGTGACCGAGCTCGTCATCAACCACACCTCCGACCAGCATCCCTGGTTCCAGCGCGCCCGCAAGGCGAAGCCCGGCAGCAAGTATCGCAACTACTACGTCTGGTCCGACACGGATCAGAAGTACAAGGACACGAGGATCATCTTTCTCGACACCGAGACCAGCAACTGGACCTGGGACCCGGTGGCCAAGGCCTATTTCTGGCACCGGTTCTACAGCCACCAGCCGGATCTGAACTTCGACAATCCGGCGGTGATGAAGGAGGTGCTGGACCTTCTGCACTACTGGCTCGACATGGGCATCGACGGGCTGCGGCTCGACGCCATCCCCTATCTGATCGAGCGCGAAGGCACCAATTGCGAGAACCTGCCCGAGACCCACGACGTCCTCAAGCGCATCCGCAAGGAGATGGACGACCACTATCCCGACCGGATGCTGCTGGCCGAGGCCAATCAGTGGCCCGAGGACACCCGCCCCTATTTCGGCGAGGGCGACGAGTGTCACATGGCGTTCCATTTCCCGCTGATGCCGCGCATGTATCTGGCGGTGGCCCGCGAGGACCGTTATCCGATCACCGACATCATGCGTCAGACGCCGGAGATCCCGGCCAATTGCCAGTGGGCGATCTTTTTGCGCAACCATGACGAGCTGACGCTCGAGATGGTCACCGAGAACGAGCGCGACTATCTGTGGAACACCTATGCCGCCGACCGGCGGATGCGCATCAATCTCGGCATCCGCCGCCGTCTGGCACCCCTGATGGACAACGACCGGCGCAAGATCGAACTGCTCAACTCGATGCTGCTCTCGATGCCCGGCACGCCGGTCATCTATTACGGCGACGAGATCGGCATGGGCGACAACGTGTTCCTCGGCGATCGCGACGGCGTGCGCACGCCGATGCAGTGGTCGCTCGACCGCAATGCCGGTTTCTCCCGTGCCAACCCGCAGCAGCTCTATCTGCCGGCGGTGATGGACCCGGTCTTCGGCTATCAGGCGGTCAACGTCGAGGCGCAGACCCGCAATCCCTCCTCGCTGCTCAACTGGATGCGGCGGCTGATCACCACGAGGCGCGCGCACCGGGCCTTCGGCCGCGGCACGCTGACCTTCCTCTATCCGGGCAACCGCAAGATTCTGGCCTATATCCGTGAGCACGAGGACGAGGCGATCCTCTGCGTGGTCAATCTCTCGCGTCACTCGCAGCCGGTCGAGCTCGATCTGTCGCGCTTCAAGGAGCGGGTGCCGATCGAGCTTCTGGGTCATACGGCGTTTCCGCCGATCGGCGACCTGACCTATCTGCTGACCCTGCCGGGCCACGGTTTCTACTGGTTCCTGTTGGCGGAGGAGGCCGAAGTGCCGAGCTGGCATCAGTCGATCCCGGACGTCATGCCCGATCTGAGCACCATCGTCATGGGTCGTCAGTGGGGCGACCTGATGCAGGGCCGCTCGCGCAAGGACCTCGAGGAGCAGGTGCTGCCGGGCTTCGCCGCCACCCAGCGCTGGTTCGCCGCCAAGGACGTCGGCGTCGGCCGGATCGCCATCGGGCGGTGGGGCGAGATCCCGCGTGACGGCGCCACCTATCTGCTGACCCAGCTCGACATCGAGACCAAGGACGGCCGGCACTACGATTATCTCCTGCCGTTCGACGTGGCCTGGGGCGAGGAGCAGATCGGGGCGGGCAGTCCGCTGCTGCCCTTCACGCTGGCCAAGGCCCGGCGCGGCCCGCGCGTCGGCGCCCTGCACGACGCCACCGCCGGCACCGGTCTGGCGGCGGCGATGCTCGATGCCATGCGCGCCGACCTCGAGCTCGAGGCGAGCGAGGGCCGGCTGGTCTTCAAGGCGGGCGACAAGCTCGAGCAGGTGACCGTCGCCGACGACGTCGAGATCCGGCGGCTCGGGGTCGAGCAGTCGAACAGCTCGATCCTGATGGGCGACGCGCTGATCATGAAGCTCTATCGGCGCCTGCAGTCGGGCATCCATCCCGAGATCGAGATCGCCCGGTTCCTCACCGACGTCGCGCACTTCGAGAACACGCCGCCGCTTCTGGGCTCGCTCGAATGGTTCGACGCCGACGGCGGCCACACGGCTCTGGCGGCGGCCTACGGCTTCGTGCGCAACCAGGGGGACGGCTGGGAGTTCACCATCGACTATCTCACACGCGAGGTGGAGCGCATCCTCCTCGCCAGCGTGGTCGAGGAGGGTGGCACCGGCACACCGCACCAGGAATTCAGCTTCTATCGCGCCTACGCCGCCACGCTGGGCCGCCGAACCGGCGAGATGCACGCGGCGCTGGCGGTCGAGACCGACGATCCGGCCTTCGGCACCGAGCCGATCGCCGCATCGGACATGAAGAGCTGGGTCGATGCGACGCGCAAGCAACTGACCGCGGCGATGAAGGCGCTCGAGCGGGTCCTGCCGAACCTCGAGGAAGCGCAGGCCGAAGCGGCGCGTTCGGTTCTCGATGCGAAGGCCGCCGTCGAGGCGCGCCTGAAAGAGATCGCCGGGCGAAAGATCGACGCGGCCAAGACCCGGCTGCACGGCGATTATCATCTGGGCCAGGTGGTCGTCGTCACCGACGACTTCCATATCCTCGACTTCGAGGGCGAGCCCACCCGCTCGATCGACGAGCGACGGGCCAAGATGTCGCCGCTCAAGGACGTGGCGGGCATGCTGCGTTCGTTCGACTACGCCGCATGGACGATCATCGACCGCCTCTCCCACGACCATCCGGCGCACGCCGAACGTCTCGAGGCCATCCTCGGCGACTGGCGGCGGATCACGGTGAAGGCGTTCCTCCAGAACTATCTGTCGGCGATGCAGGGTGTCCCCTCGCTGCCCGCCGATCGCGACGAGGCGGAGGATCTGCTCGAGTTGCACCTGATCGAAAAGGCGCTCTACGAGATCAATTACGAAGCGGCCAACCGTCCGCGATGGCTGCACATTCCCCTGAGCGGGCTGGCCGGACTGGTCGAGCCCGCCTCCACCAAGCGGAGACTGCTCCATGGCGACGACTGATACGCGTCAGGCCGCCTCGCGTGCCGCCGCGACCATCGATGCCGCCACCATTCGCGCGATCACTCAAGGCGAGCACGGCGATCCCTTTTCGGTGCTGGGCCTGCACGGCGACGTGCTGCGCGCCTTCCTGCCGGATGCCGAGCGGCTGGACGTGCTGGACGCGGCCGGCAAGCCTCTGGGCGAGCTCTGGAGGATCGACGATGCGGGTCTGTTCGAGGGCAAGGTCCATGGCCTGAGCCGCGGCGCGCCGTATCGCTTCGAGGTGACCTATCCGCAGGGCGCGGTCACCCTCGACGACCCCTACCGCTTCGGCACCGTCTGGGGCGAGATGGACAGCCACCTCTTCGCCGAGGGCCGTCATCTGCGGCTCTACGAGAAGCTCGGCGCGCATCCGATGAGCCTCGACGGCGTGCAGGGCACCTATTTCGCCGTCTGGGCGCCGAACGCCAGGCGGGCCAGCATCGTCGGCGACTTCAACATGTGGGACGGCCGCCGACATGCGATGCGCAAGCGGATCGAGTGCGGCGTGTTCGAACTGTTCGTTCCCGGTGTGGGCAAGGGTGCCGTCTACAAGTTCGAGCTGACGGGACCTTCGGGGGAAAGATTGCCGCTCAAGGCCGACCCCTTCGCCTTTCGCGCCCAGCATCCGCCCGAGAACGCATCCGTGGTGCACGGGCTGGTCGAGCACGACTGGCGGGACGAAGCCTACATGAAGGCGCGCGCCGACCGTCAATGGCTCGCGGCACCGGTCGCCACCTATGAAGTGCATCTGGGCTCCTGGATGCGCGTGACGGAGGACGGCAACCGCTATCTCTCCTATGCCGAGCTGGCCGACAAGCTGGTGCCCTATTGTCTCGACATGGGCTTCACCCATCTCGAGCTCCTGCCGGTCTCGGAATATCCCTTCGACGGTTCCTGGGGCTATCAGCCGACGGGGCTCTTCGCGCCGACCATCCGCCACGGCACGGCCGAGGAGTTCGCCGCCTTCGTCGACGCCTGCCACGCGGCGGGCATCGGCGTCATCGTCGACTGGGTGCCCGGGCATTTTCCGACCGACGCGCACGGGCTGGCGCAGTTCGACGGGACGGCACTCTTCGAGCACGCCGATCCGCGACAGGGGTTCCATCAGGACTGGAACACCCTGATCTACAATTACGGCCGCAACGAGGTGCGGAACTTCCTCGTCTGCAACGCCTTGTACTGGCTCGATCGTTTCCACATCGACGGCATCCGCGTCGATGCGGTCGCCTCGATGCTCTACCTGGATTACTCCCGCAAGGCGGACGAGTGGGTGCCCAACAAGTTCGGCGGCCGCGAGAACATCGACGCGATCGAGTTCCTCAAGGACATGAACGAGAAGGCCTACGGCAATCATCCGGGCATCATGACGATCGCCGAGGAGAGCACCGCCTGGCCGGCCGTCTCGCGACCCACCTATCTGGGCGGGCTGGGCTTCGGCTTCAAATGGAACATGGGCTGGATGCACGACACGCTGAACTATGTGTCGCGCGAGCCGCTCTACCGCAAGTACCACCAGAACGATCTGACCTTCGGCCTGCTCTACGCCTTCTCGGAGAACTTCGTCCTGCCGATCAGCCACGACGAGGTGGTGCACGGCAAGGGCTCTCTGATCAACAAGATGCCTGGCGATCATTGGCAGAAGGCGGCCAATCTGCGCGCCTATCTCGGCTTCATGTGGACCCATCCGGGCAAGAAGCTCCTGTTCATGGGCTGCGAGTTCGGCCAGCACCGCGAATGGGCCTACATGCAGTCGCTGGACTGGCACCTGCTCGACGATCCGGCGCACAAGGGCGTGCAATCGGCGGTGCGCGATCTCAACCGCATCTACAAGGACGTGGCGGCGCTGCACGCGCTCGACTGTTCGTCCGACGGGTTCCGCTGGATCGACGCCAGCGACAGCGAGCAGAGCGTGGTCTCCTTCCTGCGCCGCGACGGGCAGGGCGGGGAGGCGGTCGTCGTCTGCAACTTCACGCCCGTGCCACGGCACGGCTATCGCGTGGGCGTCCCGAGGTCCGGTCGCTGGAACGAGGTCTTCAACAGCGACGCGTCGCACTATGGAGGGAGCGGCATGGGCAATGGCGGTGCGGTCGACGCGTCCGACGAGGCGTGGCACGGCCTCGATGCCAGCCTCACGCTCACCCTGCCACCGCTTTCCACCACCGTTCTCGTTCCCGCTTGAGCCGGATCAGGATCCAACCATAGATGAGCAGAGTCTGGGCCGGTCGGCCCTATCCCCTCGGCGCGTCGTTCGACGGCCGTGGCGTCAACTTCGCGCTCTTTTCCGCGCACGCGACGCGTGTCGAGCTCTGTCTGTTCGATCCGTCGAACACACGTGAGCTCGAGCGCATCGATCTGCCGGAATATACCGACGAGGTGTATCACGGCTATCTGCCGGACATCGGGGCGGGTCAGCTCTACGGCTATCGGGTGCACGGACCCTATGCGCCCGAGGCCGGCCACCGGTTCAATCCGGCCAAGCTCCTGCTCGATCCCTATGCCCGCAAGCTGGGCGGCTCGCTCCAGTGGTCGAACGCCCATTTCGGCTACCGCATCGGCGGCCCGCGCGAGGATTTGACGCCCGACCGCCGCGACAATGCCCGCGGCATGTACAAGGCGGTCGTCGTGGACGAGACCTTCACCTGGGGTGGCGACCGCCCGCCCGGCACGCGTTTCGATCAGACGGTGGTCTACGAGGCGCACGTCAAGGGCCTGAGCAAGCGTCATCCGGAGGTTCCGCCCTATCTGCAGGGCACCTATGCCGGGCTCGGCCATCCGGCCGTCGTCGACCACATGGTGCGGCTCGGGATCACCGCCGTCGAGCTGTTGCCGGTGCACGCCTTTCCCGACGACCGGCACCTGCTCGAGCGCGGCCTGCGCAACTATTGGGGCTACAACACGCTGGGGTTCTTCGCGCCGGAGCCGCGTTACGCCTCAGGCCCGGACGCGCCGATCGAGTTCAAGACGATGGTCCGCCGGCTGCACGATGCGGGCATCGAGGTGATCCTCGACGTGGTCTACAACCACACGGCCGAGGGCAACCACATGGGCCCGACGCTGTCGTTCCGCGGCATCGACAATGCGAGCTACTACCGTCTCGTGCGCGACAATCCGCGCTACTATGACGACGTCACCGGCACCGGCAACAGCCTGAACGTCGCCCATCCGCGCGTGCTGCAGATGGTCATGGACAGTCTGCGCTACTGGGTCGAGGTGATGCACGTCGACGGCTTCCGCTTCGATCTCGCGACGACGCTCGGCCGCGAGACCCACGGCTGGGATCCGACGGCGAGTTTCTTCGACGCGATCCGTCAGGATCCGGTGCTGGCCAACGTCAAGCTGATCGCCGAGCCCTGGGACGTCGGCGACGGCGGCTATCGGCTGGGCGGCCACGGCCCCGGCTGGAGCGAGTGGAACGACAAGTACCGTGACACGGTGCGCGCCTTCTGGCGCAGCGACGAGGCGGTCACGGCCGAACTGGCCACCCGGATCATGGGCTCGGCCGATCTCTTCGCGCATCAGGGCCGGCGGCCCTGGGCCACCACCAACTTCATCACCGCGCACGACGGCTTCTGTCTCGACGATCTGGTCAGCTACAACGACAAGCACAACGAGGCCAACGGCGAGGGCAATCGTGACGGCCACAGTCACAACCTCTCCTGGAACTGCGGTGTCGAAGGGCCGACCGACGATCCGTCGATCATGGCGCTCCGGCAGAAACAGAAGCGCAATCTGCTGACCACGCTCTTGTTCAGCCAGGGCATGCCGATGATCCTGGCGGGTGACGAGTTCGGCAACAGCCAGCACGGCAACAACAACGTCTATTGTCAGGACAGCGAGATCGGCTGGCTCGACTGGCCGGAGATCGACGACCACGATCAGCAGTTCTTCGACTTTGCCCGCCGGGTGATCGCGCTGCGCAAGGAGCATCCGGTGTTCCGCCGGGCGCAGTTCATGCACGGTTCGGAGCTCTCGCCGCACGGGGTGCCGGACGTCTCGTGGTACAGGCCCGAAGGCGGGCGGATGGACGACGGCAACTGGCACGAGCCGTTGCGCCGCACCATCGGCATGATGCTGTGCGGCGATGCCGGCGTGCACCGGCCGCCGGAAGGTCCGCCGGTGGTCGACGCGACTTTCCTGTTGCTGCTCAACGCGGCGCCCGAAGACGTCGATTTCGTCATGCCGGCGGCGGTCAAGGACGGCTGGCGTCGGCTCCTGGACAGTGCCGAGCCGGAGGTGATCGACGACGGCCGCTTCTGGCGCGAGGGCGACACCTTTCCGCTGGAGGCGCGTTCTCTGGCGCTATTCGTCGAAGGCGACGGGCGGACGCGCGACACGGCCACCCATCGCATGCCGTTCGGGGCCGAGATCGTTCCGGGCGGGGTGCACTTCCGCTTCTGGGCGCCGGGTGTGGACAGGGTCGATCTGGTGCTCGGCGCCGACGGCGACGAGCGGCGGCTTCCGATGCAGCAGGCGCCGGGCGGCTGGTTCGATCTCACCACCGAAGCGGCGGGTGCGGGCATGGTCTACGGCTTCGGGCTGCCCGACGGCATGGTCGTTCCCGACCCGGCGTCGCGCGGTCAGGCCGAGGATTGCGACGGCCGCTCCCTGGTGGTCGATCCCGACGCCTTCAACTGGCGCAATCAGGAATGGCGCGGCCGGCCGTGGCACGAGGCCGTGATCATGGAGCTGCACATCGGCACGCTGACCGCCGAGGGCACGTTCGATGCCGCGCGGCGCGAGCTGCCGCGCCTGCAGAAGCTCGGCATCACGGCGATCCAGATCATGCCGCTCGCCGACTTCAAGGGAAGCCGCAACTGGGGCTATGACGGCGTGCTGCCTTATGCGCCCGACCGCAGCTACGGCTCGACCTCGGCCCTCAAGGCGCTGGTCGATCAGGCGCACCGGCTCGGCATGCAGGTGTTCCTCGACGTGGTCTACAATCATTTCGGACCGGTCGGAAACTATCTGCACGCCTATGCGCCGCAGTTCTTTCGCGAGGACATTTCCACGCCCTGGGGTGCGGCGATCGATTTTCGCCGCCCCGAGGTGCGCGATTTCTTCATCCACAATGCGCTCTACTGGCTCGAGGAATATCGTTTCGACGGGTTGCGGCTCGATGCGGTGCACGCGATCCACGACGACAGCGAGACGCATTTCCTCGACGCGCTGGCGGCGGCCGTGCACCAGCGTTACGGCAATCTGCGGGACATTCACCTGATCCTCGAGAACGAGGAGAACGACGCCGATCGTCTGGCGGACGTCTACAGGGCGCAGTGGAACGACGACATCCATCATTGCCTGCACGTGCTGGCGACCGGCGAGACCGAGGCCTATTACGCCGATTATGCCGATCGTCCGGCGGCCAGGCTCGGCCGTGCGCTCGCCGAGGGCTTCGTCTTTCAGGGCGAGCCGATGGCCTATCGCGAGGGCCGGCCGCGCGGCAAGCCTTCGGCCGGCCTGCCGCCGACGCGTTTCGTCGCCTTCGCCCAGAATCACGACCAGATCGGCAATCGCGCGAAGGGTGACCGGCTGAGCCTTCTGGCGACGCCCGACGCCCTGCGCGCGGTGATGGACGTGCTGCTGCTGGCGCCGCAGATCCCCATGCTCTTCATGGGCGAGGCCTATGCCTCGAGGCGGCCGTTCTGCTTCTTCACCGATTTCGGCGGTGAGCTCGGCGAGGCGGTGCGCGAAGGGCGGCGCCGGGAATTCGCCCGCTTCGCCGCCTTCGCCGATCCCGAGCGGCGTGCGCAGATACCCGATCCCGAGGCGCCCGAGACCTTCGAGGCGAGCAAGCTCGATCCGGCGGAACTCGAGCAGGACACGCAGGGAGCGATGTACGCCCATGTCCGTCGGCTGCTCACGCTGCGTCGCCAGCACATCGTGCCCTATCTCGGCGATGCGGCCGGTCATTCCGGGACGTTCGAGACGATCGGCGAGCGCGGCCTGAGCGTCGCCTGGACCCTGGGGACGGAGCGCCGGCTGACCATGCTGGCGCAGATGGGCGACGAGGCGGGCCACGGCTTCGTGCGGCCGGCCGGTGAGCTGGTCCATGTCAGCGACGACACGGCGATGGGCGAGCTCGCCCGCGGCACCCTGCCGCCCTGGAGCGTGGCGGTCTTTTTGACCGGCGAACCCGGCAGCGAGAGTTGAGCGAGGCTCCCGAGGGAAGGGCCCTCGAGCGCAAGGCGGGGGCGCTCGGCATCGAGCCCACCTGGCGCGACGTGCACGGCGGTGTGCATCGGGTGCCGGACGCGGCGCTGGAGGCGCTGATCGGCGTGATGACCCGGGGTGCGGACGCCGAGACGCCGCCGCCGCCGCTTCTGGCCGAGCCGGGCAAACCGGTGGCGGTGTCGGGCGAGGCGGGCTCGGAGTACGTGCTCGAGACGGAGGACGGGCTCGAGCTGGAGGGGCGCACACGCACCTGGCGCGATCGCACGGTGCTCGATCGGCGGCTGGAATCGGGGCTGCACCGGCTGCGCCTCGACGGCACCACCCGGCATCTGCTGGTCGCCCCGAAGAAGTGCCTGGGGCCGGCCGATCTCGGCATCGAGCGCTGCTTCGGGGTGGCCGCCCAGCTCTATTCGCTGCGCGAGGCCGAGCCGTCGGCGATCGGCGATTTCGCGATGCTGCGCCGGGCGGCGCCGGTGCTGGCCCGTGAAGGTGTCGATCTGGTGGGCCTCAACCCGCTGCACGCGCTCTTCGCCGCCGACGCTTCGGCCTGCAGCCCCTATGCGCCGTCGAACCGGCGCTTCCTGAACACGATCTATGTCGATCCGCTGCAGGCGGCGGACCGGCTGAAGCTGCCGAAGCCGGCTCCTTCGCCCGAAGGCGGCGGCGAACTGATCGATCATGCCGCGGCCTGGGCCGTCAGGCGGGACGCCTTGCACGTGCTCTTCGACGGGTTCGAGCAGCGGGGCTCACCGGAAGATCGAGCGGCGTTCGAGAGCTTCGTACGCGAAGGCGGCGCGCCGCTGCACGATCATGCGCTCTTCGAGGCGCTGCACGCCTACATGCTCGAAAAGGGCGCCGATCGCTGGGCCTTCTGGACGTGGCCCGAAGGGCTGCGCCGGCCCGATACGAAGGAGGCGCGCGCCTTCGCCGAGAAGAATGCGCCCGCCATCCGGTTTCACCAGTTCCTGCAGTGGCTGGCGGATGGGCAGTTGGGCGAGGCGCAGGCGGCGGCACGCGATGCCGGCATGCGCATCGGCCTCTATCGCGATCTGGCCGTCGGCGTGAACCCGGCCGGCGGCATGGTCTGGGCGACGCCCGGGCTCACCCTGCGCGGCGTCTCGATCGGCGCGCCGCCGGACGAGTTCAGCCCGCTCGGGCAGAACTGGGGGCTGGCGCCGTTCGCGCCCAATGCGCTCGCCGCTGCCGGGTTCCGCCCGCTGCTGGCCGATCTCGAGGCGAATGCGCGGCATGCGGGCGCCTTGCGGATCGATCACGTGATCGGCCTCGAGCGGCAGTTCTGGGTGCCCGACGGCATGAGCGCCGCCGCCGGCGCCTATGTGCGCTTTCCCTTCGAGGTCGTGGCGCGGTTGGCGTCGCTGGTCTCGCACCGCCGGCGGGCCCTGATCATCGGCGAGGATCTGGGCACCGTGCCGCCCGGCTTCAGGCGGCGGATGCAGAGCTTCGGCATGCTCTCCTGCCGCGTCCTCTGGTTCGAGCGCGAGGGTGCGCGCCTGCGCCGGCCGGAGCAGTATCCGCCTCTGGCGCTGGCCTCCTTCTCGACCCACGATCTGCCGACGGTGCAGGGTCTGATGGAGGGCCGCGACATCGACTGGCGTGCGAAGCTGGAGCTCTTTCCCGATGCCGCTGCGGTGGCCCGCGAGCGGCGCCGGCGGGCAAAGGACAAGACGATGTTCGAGAACGGTCTCGCCGCCGAGGGGATCGAGGCGGGCGGCGAGGACGGCATGGCGGTCGGGCTGCATCGTTATCTGGCACGCACCCGGAGTGCGCTCGCCGTGGCCCAGCTCGAGGATCTCGAAGGTACGCCCGAGCAGGTCAATCTGCCCGGCACCGTCGACACCCATCCCAACTGGCGCCGGCGGCTCGGCGAGCCCCTGGACGCGCTGCTGCGGCGGCCGCGGGCGCGCGCCATCCTGCGGGCCATGCGCGAGGAACGACCGAAGTGACGATCCATCCCGTCGCAACCTATCGTCTGCAACTGCGCAACGGCTTCGGCTTCGACGAGGCGCGCGCGATCCTGCCCTATCTGCGCGAGCTGGGCGTCAGCCATCTCTACCTCTCGCCGGTCTTCACCGCGCGTGCGGGCTCGACCCACGGCTATGACGCGGTCGATCCGCGCGCGATCGATCCGGTGCTCGGCGGCGAGGCCGGCTGGTCGGCGCTGGTCGAGGCGCTGCGCGAGGCGGGCATGGGCCTGCTGCTCGACATCGTCCCCAATCATCTGGGTGTGGGTCCGGACAATCCCTTCTGGATGGATTTGCTGCGCCGTGGTGCCGAGGGCGAGGGGGCGCGGATGTTCGACGTCGACTGGCGGGCCCTTGCCGGCGGGACGCCGGGCAAGCTGCTTCTGCCGGTCCTGGGACGGCCCCTCGACGAGGTGCTGCGTGCGGGCGAGCTCGAGGTCGTGGAGGAGGAGGGCGAGAAGCGCATCGCCTATTACGACAACCGTTTCCCTCTCGCCGCCGGCACCGCCGACGGCGATCTCTCCCGGGTGCTCGAGCGGCAGCACTACCGTCTGGCCTGGTGGCGCTGCGGTGATTCGCTGCTGAACTGGCGGCGCTTCTTCGACATCACCGAGCTGGCCGGCGTGCGGGTCGAGCAGGAGCAGGTCTTCGACGTCGTGCACGCGCGCGTCTTCACCATGCTGGATAAGGGCGAGGTGCAGGGCCTCAGGCTCGATCACGTCGACGGCCTGGCTGATCCCGGCGGCTATCTCGTGCGTCTCGACGAAGCCTGGCGGGCGCGCTCGCCCTCGGAGCCCTGGGTCCTGGTGGAGAAGATCCTGGGCGAGGGCGAGGACCTGCCCGAAGCCTGGCCGACCGCCGGCACCACCGGCTACGAGATGACCAACGTTCTCCTGCGGCTCCTGGTCGACGAGCGCGGTCTCGACACGCTCGATCGCCTCTATGCCGAGATGGGCGGCGATCCCTCCAACTTCCCCGACGTCGTCGGGCAGGCCAAGCGGCAGATCCTCGAGCGCAACCTGCACGCCGAGGTGGCCCGGCTGGCCGTGCGGCTCTCGGCCGTGCAGGGCTGTGATTTCCCGCTCGGGACGATCCGCGCGGCGCTGATCGAGACGATCGTCGCCTTTCCCTATTACCGGACCTACGGCCGCTTCAATCGCGAGCGCCTGGATGCCGCGTTCGACGCGGCGCAGCGGGTGCATCCCGAGGCGGTGGCCTGGCTTCGAGGCCACCTCGTGCCGGGCTCGCCGCTGCTGACCGCCTTCGAGCAACTGACCGGGCCGGCGATGGCGAAGTCGCTCGAGGATACGGCGTTCTACCGCTGGTACCGCCTGAGCGCGCTCAACGAGGTCGGCGGCGAGCCGGATCATCCGACCGCCTCGGCCGAGGAGACGCACGCCTGGCTGAAGGAACGCGCCCGGCGCTGGCCCACCGCCCTGATCCCGACCGCGACGCACGACACCAAGCGCGGTGAGGACACGCGCATGCGGATCGCCGCGCTCAGCCACCTGTCCGAGCCGTGGGCGCGCGCGCAACGCGAGCTCTGGCGTATCGCGCGGCCGCACGGCACCGACGGAACGCCGGACGGCGAGCTCGCCACCTTCCTGTTGCAGACCATCGCCGGCGTCTGGCCGGGTGTTCGCGAGATCGACGCGACGCTGGCCGACCGGGTCACGGCCTATGCGATCAAGGCGCTGCGCGAGGCCAAGAGCCGGACGAGCTGGACGGCGCCGGACGAAGGGTTCGAGCAGGCGGTCGAGCGGTGCATAAGAGGATGTCTGGACGACGGCGAATTCCGGACAGCGATGGCGCAGTTCGACGAAGCCCTGGCCCCCGTCGCCGCCGATCTCTCGCTGGCGCAGACACTGCTCAAGCTCACTTTGCCCGGCGTTCCCGACATCTATCAGGGCAGTGAGAGCGTCGATCTGTCGCTGGTCGATCCGGACAATCGCCGGCCGGTGGACTATCCGCGGCTCGCGCGCTTCGAACCCTCGGATCGCAAGCAGGCGCTGGTGCGAAGCGTGCTCGCCTGGCGCCGCCGGTTCCCGCGGCTCTTCACGCACGGCGATTACGTTCCGCTGGATGTCACGGGCGCCGGCGCCGACGGGTGGTTCGCCTTTCTCCGACGCGACGGCGAAGTCGCCTCGATCACCGCCGTTCGCCGCCGGCAGACCGAGGGCGAGGCGCACCTCGTTCTGCCGCAGGGCGTCCGGAGCTCGAACTGGCGCGCGCTCCTCGACGACAAGGACTCCGGTCCGACAGATGCGCTCGCTTCCGGCGGCTCGCCGATCGCCTTGTTCGTCGCCGAGCTCTGATCGCTTTGGAACCGGCGGTTCGGGCAAAACGTTTGGCCGGTAGCCGGCATTCGGTTTTCTTCGATTCGGTTCGACGAAAATCGACGGTGGGGATCGAGTTTGTGCTAGGCTGTGATCCAACGGGCACGAAACCGGCAAAAAGACCGGGCGGCGCGAGCAGGTGAGGAGTGGCGAGATGGCTATTCGACCGAGTGAAACGGGACGACGACGACCGCCGGCTGCCGAGCAGTTGCAGCCGACCGAAGAAAACAGGCTGCTGGTGCGTCAAAGGATGATCAGCGCCATTCTGGCGGACGATTACGAACGCTACCTGCATTGGCGTGAGGTGGGTCATCGCCTCGACGAGCAGGTGACGCCCGCCTTCGTTCTGCGCAAGGGTAAGGCGAACTGATCCTTCCGGCCTGATCTTTGGGCGCAGACGCCTCGGCGGGCGTCAGGACGAACATTCCGTCGGGTCCGCTGAAGAGGCCGGGACCCGGCGGGATCTCGTCGGTCGGCCGCATCGGCAGCGGCTCCCCGCCGCAACCGATCGGCGAGAGCACGCCGAACAACGCCAGCGCGCGCAACCACGCCATCAGAACTTGATCCGTGCGCCCGTCAGCACCGCGTTGATCACGTCGAGATCCGTGTCGTCGCGGTGGAGGTCGTAGAGGCGGTAGCCGGCATAGAGCTCGGTGGCGGCGGCATCGAGATCCTGCACGACGAAGGCGCCGAAGCTGCGGCCGTCGTCGCCGTCCGCGCCGATGTCGCTGCCGGTGTAGTAATCGATCGCGATGGCGGTCCGGCCCAGCGCCACCGCGGAAAATTCGTAGCCGACCTTGCCGTAGAGATAGGTGCCTTCGTCGCGCCCGTCATTGTCGCGCAGGCCGGCGGCGAAGGTGGCGCTGACGCCGCCGGTGAGCGCGGAGACGGAGCCGGCATATTGCTCGAACGCGTCGTTCGCGTCGGCGACTGCGACCGCCGCCTGCACTTCGGTCCCGCCGAACGCGCGTGAGTAGCGCAGGGCGGCGTCGTAACGCTCGTCGGCGATGACCGAAGCCGAGGCGATGAAGCCGGCGATCTCGGGACTGTCGTAGCGCAGGCGATCGTCGCGTCCGAGCCCGTCGAAATTGCTGAACGCATCGCCCACGGCGATCGCACTCAGATCGCCGCCGTCGCGAAAGAGGATGCCGCCCGCCATGTCGGAGACGCTCGAATAGCCGACCACGCCGGTGCCGGAGAGATCGACTTCCGACGTGCCGTCGGAGGCCGTGCTGCCTTGGCCGAGACTGAGTTGGCCGTATGTGTCGCTGCCGAAGATGATCTCGATCTTGCGCTGGCTGAAGCCGTCGATTCCGGCGTTGCGCTCCTCGATCTGCGAGACGTCGGCGGTGGAGTTGCTCTCGATCTGCACTTCGATGACCGAGCCTATGGTCACATCGTCGGTGAGATCGGCCTTGCCGACGAAGCGCACACGCGACGAACTGTTGTCGTTGTCGACGAAGAACACGTCGTTGCGGTCGCCGTCATCGGTGAGAAGGACACCGCGGTTGATCTGGCCGGAGATCTCCAGCCGGACCTGATCGGTGCCGGTGGTCGGTCCGGTTCGCGAGGGCGGTGCCTGCTCGGGAGAGCTTTCGGCGGCCGCCGTCGTCGCGTCCACCTCGGCATCTCCGCCCGGCGGCCGTTCGGAGCCGCGCGCCGTCTCTTCGGGCGGCGCCGCGCGGCCTTCCACCTGACGCCGCAAATCGTCCAGTTGCTGCTGGAGCATCTCGATCTGGCGCTGCAGCGCTTCGACCTCCGACGACGTCTGTCCGAAGGCCGGGGCGAGCATCAGGAGGAGGGCGCTCGTACTCGATGCGACCACGGCGATGGAGCGAGACCTGCTCGGGCGCATGCTTTCCTCCTCGTTCGAACCCGTTGCTTCGCACTCGAGCATGTGCAAGGCACGCCCGGTTGACCACCCGTTGCTGGGCAAAGAATCGTGGCGTTGCCGCTGCGCCACAGCCAGATCGTGTACGCGCGTCGGGCCGGCGGGTCGGGGGGATGAGAAGGGATCAGGCAACGGATGGGCGGGCGGTGCGGTGCTGCTCGAGCCAGACTTCCAGCTCGGGCCACTGCATCGGCGGTGCGACGAGATAGCCCTGGATCGTCGGACAGCTCACATGTTCGAGGAACGCACGCTGTTCCCCGGTCTCGACGCCCTCGGCGACGACATCGAAGCCGAGCGAGCGCCCGAGATCGATCATCGCGCGCAGGGTGCGTCGCGTGCCGGGCTTCGTGCCGATCGCCGCCACGAGCGAACGGTGGAGCTTGAGCTTGTCCACCTGCAGGTCCAGCGCGCGCGAGATACAGGCGGCGCTGCCGCCGAAGCCGCTCACCGCGACACTGCCGCCGCGTGCGCGCACCTCTCGAAGGTCGCGCGTGCAGTCCTCGCCGTCGGGCAGCCCGAGAACCTGCTCGGTCACCTCGATCTCGATGACCGTTGCCTCCAGCGGCGTCTCGTCGAGCGCGTGCAGCAAGTGCCGCAGGACGCCGCGGCGGCATTCCAGAGGCGAAAGGTTGAAGGCGAGCCTGATCGGCCGGGCTCCTGCGTCGGGTGTCTGAAGGAATCGAAGGCGAGGTGCGGTCCGGCACACCTGCTCGACGACCCAGGAACCGATGTCGAGGATGAGTCCGGTTCGCTCGGCAATCGGCAGGAAGTCCACCGGCGCCAGGTGAGCGCCCGAGGGCAGCCGCCAGCGCAGCAGGGTCTCGACCGCCTTGACCCGGCCGCTCACCGGATCGATCTGCGGCTGGTAGGCAAGTCCGAGCTGGCCCGTGGCCAGAGCGCGACGCAGATCGCTCTCGATCAGCCGTCGGGTCGAGACGGCCTGGGCCATTTCGCTGCCGAAGATCCGGGCCGTGTCGCGCCCCTCCGCCTTGGCGCGGTAGAGCGCCAGATCGGCCGAGCGACGCAACGCCTCGGCATCGACGCCGTCGTCGGGACCGAGAGCGATGCCGATGCTGGCGCTGATCTGGACGGTATGCCCGTCCAGCTCGACCGGCTGCGCGATCGCCTCGCTGATCTTCCTTGCGACCTCGAGCGCGTCCGCGGCCGTGTCGACCCGCTCGAGAACGAGAGCGAACTCGTCGCCGCCCAGACGTGCGGCGATGTCGGCGCGGCGGATCACGTTCTGGATCCGCTGCGCCACGGCCTGCAGCAGTCGGTCGCCGGCCGGATGCCCGAAGGTGTCGTTGACCTCCTTGAACCGGTCGAGGTCGATCAGCATCACCGCCATGCGCGTGGACGCGCGCACGGCGCGTGCCATCGCCGCCTCGACGTGCTCGAAGAACAGCGCCCGATTGGCCAGCCGCGTCAGGGGGTCTTCCAGCGCCAGCCGCCGCACCTCTCGTTCCGCCGATCGCTGGCGGGTGTTCTCTTCCATAAGCACGATGGCGAACCGCGGCTCGTGAAAGGCACCGAACACGGCGATGACGCTGACGAGGAAGTGCCGCAGCTCGTCTTCGGCTCCGGGCGGGACCGTGACGGCTTGCAACTGCACCGTGTCACCGTCTTCCGTAGCGAAGGCGCGTGCCACCAGGGCCGTGAGGTCGAGCCCTTCGAGGGGGACGACCTCGTGGATCGGGCGGTCGAGAGGCGAGCCGGCACGCGGGTCCACAAGGCCGAGAACGGGGGGATTGGCCTCGAGCAGGATACCCTCGGGATCGACGAGGCAGATGCCGAGGGGTGCGTTCTCGAAGATGGCGCGAAAGCGCGTCTCGCCTTCGGCCAGCCGCGACTTTTGGCCGTCGCGCGTCGTCGCACCCATCGTCGGCGCTACCGGCCGCAGAACCAGACCAGGCGGCAAGGGGGCGTCTACGACGCCTTCGTCCAGCCGGCGCAGGACGATTTCGACCGAGCGGAGCAGATCGGATTCGCTGGCGGGTTTGGTGAGGCAGCCGAGGCCGGCTTCTGTCTCTTCGAGCACTTCGCCGTGTGCGCTCACGAAGAGCGACGCGACACCGAAGCGCCGCATCAGTTCTTCGGCGGTGGCCTTACCGTCGGTGCCCTGGGCGAGGTGTACGTCGAGCAGAGCCAGGCGCGGGCGATGCAAGGATGCGAGATGCACGGCCTGCGGGCCCGACGCGGCGATCCCGCAGACCTGATGACCGGCATGTGAGAGCACGCTCTCATAGCCGAGCGCCACGACCATCTGATCTTCGACGATGAGGATCGACGCCCGTGGAGCCGCGGCGATATCGTCATGCAGGTCGACAGGATCCATCCACGAGTGCCGACGAGGTCCCAAAAAAAACGTTCCGGCACGGCCGCCTCGACGCCGCCGACGGAAGCAACTGGCCGTGCCGATATGCGTTCCGCGGGCGGTCGCATTGCTCGCCCGTGACCTCGCCACCCGCCCGTTCGACCGGAAGCTGGACGCCTCCCCTCTAAAACGCCGGCACGCAGTTTATCGGCTTTCCCGAGGCGCGAAACAGAAATCGTTCGTCGCCGCGCACGACGCGGATCCTCATTCGTAGCGGATCGTCGGGGCCGCCCGTGCGCCTTTGTCGGACGTGGCACGCAAGCGGTCGCGCACGGCTTCGGCCAGAGCGAGATAGGCTCGCGCCTGCGGACTCTCGGGCTCGGTGACGACGATCGGCCGGCCGCCGTCGGAGGTCTCGCGGATGGCCACGGCGAGCGGGATCTCCGCCAGAAAGTCGACGCCGAACTGGTCGGCGCAGGCGCGGGCCCCGCCATGCGCGAAAATTTCGGCGCGATGGCCGCATTGCGGGCAGCAGTAATAGGACATGTTCTCGACGATCCCGAGGATCGGCACGTCGACCCGGCGGAACATGTTGACCGCCTTGCGCGCGTCGAGCAGGGCGATGTCCTGCGGCGTCGAGACGATGACCGCGCCGGCCAGCGGCACCTTCTGCGCCATGGTCAGCTGCGCGTCGCCGGTACCGGGCGGCATGTCGACCACCAGCACGTCGAGGGCGCCCCACTCGACGTCGCCCAGCATCTGCTGCAGCGCGCTCTGCACCATCGGCCCGCGCCAGATCATCGGCGCGTCCTCGTCGACGAGAAAACCCATCGACATCAGCTTGACCCCGAACGCCTCCATCGGGCGCAGACGGTTGCCGTCGGGACTGGTCGGGCGGCCCGAGACGCCGGCCATGCGCGGCACCGAGGGACCGTAGATGTCGGCGTCGAGCAGACCGACCTCGAGGCCCAGTGCGTGCAGGCCCATGGCGAGGTTGACCGCCGTCGTCGACTTGCCGACGCCGCCCTTGCCCGAAGCGACGGCGATGATCGCCCCGCACTCGGGCACCAGCGGCTTTTGCACCTGCGGGCGCTGCGCCGAGTGGAGGGTCGGCGGTGCCTCGCGCGCCGGTCCGCCGCCGGGTGCACGCTCGGCGGTGAGCACGGCCGTGCACGACAGTACGCCCGGCACCTTCTTGACCGCAGCTTCGCACGCCTGTCGCATCGGCTCCGATTCCGCGGCACGGGACGGATCCACCTGAATGGCGAAACTCACGTTCCCGTTCTTGATGATGATCGAGCCGATCAACCCCGAGGTTACGACGTCCGCACCGTTCCCTTGAAGCCGGACGGCCCGCAGCGCGTCGAGGATCTGGTCGTTTGTCGGCTGGGTCATGGTTGAAGCCTGTGCTAAGCGGAACGATATGTGATGCGGACGCGGAACCGGAGGCAGGCACGGGTGTTGGCGCGCGCCCCCTGTCGCGAACGAGAGGTGGTATCTTTATGCCCTGGAACAATCAAGGCGGCGGTGGATGGCAAAGCGGCCAGGGAGGGCCCTGGGGCGGCCGTCCGGGCGGCGGTGGTGGTGGCCAGGGGCAGCCGCCCGATCTCGAGGAACTGATCCGCCGCAGTCAGGAAAAGGTCAAGCGGCTGTTTCCGGGCGGCGGCGGCGGCTCGGGCGGCGGCGTGAGCAAGCGTGCGGTGGTGATCGCCGTGCTCGGCGTGGCGGCGATCTGGCTGGCCAGCGGCTTCTACAGGGTGCAGCCCGAAGAGCAGGGCGTCGAGCTGGTGTTCGGCCAGTTGCACGAGACGACCACGCCCGGTCTGAACTACAACTGGCCCGCACCCATCGGCTCGGTCGAAACGCCGCAGGTGACCCGCGTCAATCGCATCGAAATCGGTTTTCGCTCGGGCCAGCGCACGGCCGGCAGCAGCGCCAACCGCAACGTCGCCGACGAGGCCCTGATCCTCACCGGCGACGAGAACATCGTCGACATTAATTTCGTGGTGTTGTGGAAGATCGCCAACGCCGCCGATTACCTGTTCAACATCCGCGATCCCGAGCAGACGGTGACGGCCGCCGCCGAGAGCGTCATGCGCGAGATCATCGGTCAGACCCCCATCGCCGAGGCGACGACCGAGGGCCGGCGGGCGATCGAGCAGCGGGCGCGCGAGCAGCTTCAGGTGCTCATGAACGATTACGGTGCGGGCATCCTCATCGACGAGGTGCAGTTGCAGAAGGCCGATCCGCCGCAGGAGGTCATCGACGCCTTCCGCGACGTCCAGCGCGCCCAGGCCGATCGCGAGCGTCTGCAGAACGAGGCCGAGGCGTTCGCCAACGACATCATCCCCCGCGCCCGCGGCGAGGCGGAGCGGCTGTTGCAGGAGAGCCAGGCCTATCAGCAGGAGGTGGTCGCCCGCGCCAGCGGTGAGGCGGAGCGCTTCAAGGCGGTGCTCGAGGAGTATCGCAAGGCCGAGGACGTGACGGTCAAGCGCATCTATCTGGAGACCATGGAGGACGTTCTGGCCGGCATGAACAAGGTGATCATCGACGGCGACAGCGGCTCGGGTGTGGTTCCCTATCTTCCGCTGCCCGAGTTGCAGCGGCGCAGCCAGGAGAACGAGGTGGCCGCGGAACGCGAGGGCCGCACCCGGCCGCGCGGGTTCGGTGAGCGTCCGGCCGACGGCGCCGGCGACCAGATCAATCGGAGCGGCTCACAATTGGGAGTGGCGCAATGAGCAAACGTCTCCTCGTCGCTCTCGCCGTCGTCGTCGGCGTGGTGCTGCTGATCCTCACCAGCGCCCTCTTCACGGTGCATCAGACGCAGCAGGCGCTGGTCGTGCAGCTCGGCAACCCCGTGCGCGAGATCAAGAAGGCGGGACTGAACTACAAGATCCCGTTCCTGCAGCAGGTGGAGTTCTTCGAGAAACGCGTGCTCGATTTCGACGCCGATCCGGTCGAGCTCATCCTCGGCGACCAGAAGCGGCTCGTGGTCGACGCCTTCACCCGCTACCGGATCACCGA
>JAGREO010000249.1 GCA_020446525.1 Geminicoccaceae bacterium
GCCGCCGAAGACGTTGAGCAGCGGCAGCCCGCCCTGCGCCGTCTCCACCTTGAGCACATAGTCACGGGTGGCCGCGGTGGCGGACTTCGCACCGTCGTCATAGAGCGGACGCACGCCCGAATAGGTCCAGACGATCGCCTCCTCGGGGATCGCGTCGGCGAAGTAGCGCGATGCCGCTTCGCGAAGATATGTGGCTTCCTCGTCCGTACAGCGGGCTTCGCCGGGCGGGCCCTCGTGGTCCCGGTCGGTCGTGCCGATCAGTGTGTAGTCGTTCTCGTAGGGGATGGCGAAAACGATTCGGTCGTCGGCGTTCTGGAAGATGTAGGCCCGGTCGTGGTCGAACAGCTTCTTCACCACGATATGGCTGCCGCGCACCAAGCGGATGCGGTCGGTGGTGTTCAGCCCGATACGCTCGCGCAGGATCCGGTCGACCCAGGGACCGCCGGCATTGACCAGTCCTCGCGCCCGCACGCTCCGTCGCTCGCCCGTCGACACGTCTTCGAGCGTCAGACACCAGAGCCCGTCGCGTCGCTCCGCCGAAAGACAGCGGGTGCGCACCTCGATGGTGGCACCGCGGGCAGCGGCGTCGCGCGCGTTGAGGACGACCAGGCGCGCATCCTGCACCCAGCAGTCGGAATATTCGAAACCCGTCACGAAGTCCGGCTTGAGCGGCCGGCCGGCCGGATCGGTCTGCAGATCGAGGGTGCGCGTGGCGGGCAGGATCTTCCGTCCGCCCAGATGATCGTAGACGAACAGCCCGAGCCGCAGCAGCCATTTGGGTCGAAGACCCGCATGATGCGGCAGGACGAAGCGCAACGGCCAGGCGATGTGCGGCATGGCGCGCAACAGCACCTCGCGCTCGAGCAAGGCCTCGCGGACCAGGCGGAACTCGTAATATTCGAGATAGCGCAAGCCGCCGTGGAACAGCTTGGTCGAGGCGGACGAGGTCGCCTGCGCCAGGTCTCCCTGCTCGCAGAGATGGACGCTCAATCCGCGGCCGGCGGCGTCGCGGGCGATGCCGCACCCGTTGATGCCGCCGCCGATGACGGCGAGGTCGTAGATCTCGTCGGTCAAGCTCGTCGCGCTCCGTTTGCGGCTCGCCCGGGATCCCTAGGACGTGGACCGGCAAAGAGCAACGCCGCACGCGACGGCGCCGACCGTCGTTCATCGCTGTGCTTCCTCATACCTATCACTCGCTTGTTGTGCTCGGCCGGGTGTGGTGGCAGCATGGAGCGCACGAAGAAGACCATGATCAGGAGAGGAAGCAACGCATGAGCACCGCCATATCCGGTACGCTGACCGCCGCACGTCTGCACCGCCGCACGCTGTTGCGCTCGGCTCTCGTCGGTTCGGCCGCCGCCGCGGTCGGCCTTCGCGCACCGGCCGTGCTGGGCCAGGCGAAGAAGTTCGCCGGCGTGACGCTGCAGGGCGCCTCCTTCGCCAGCACCTTCTTCGGCTATCTCCAGAACTACATCCCGGAATTCGAGGAAGAGACCGGGATGAAGGTCAATTTCGTCACCAACGCCTTTCCGGTGTTCAATCAGCGCACCGACCTGGAGCTTTCGACCCAGGGCTCCGCACTCGACGTCATCAACGTCACCTTCATCTATTCGGGCCGCTGGATCGGCGCCGGCTGGGTCGAGAACCTCAAGCCCTTCGTCGAGGACCCCAATCTGACACCGGACGACTGGGACGCGAGCGATTTCGTCGGCGGCACGATGGCGTCGCTGCAGGATGCCAACGGTGACGCCCACGGCTTCCCCTGGGAGGCGGGGGCCATGATCATGGCCGCCGCCCGGGCCGATCTGCTCGACCAGAAGGGGCTGGCGCTGCCGACCACCTTCGACGAACTGATGAACGTCTGCGAGATGACCAAGGGCATGGAGCGGGTGGCGCCGTTCACCGCCGACAAGCTCCATCACTGGAACTGGATCCCCTACCTGATGGGCATGGGCGGCACGGTGTTCAAAGACCCGCCGGCCAATCTGACGCCGACCTGGGATACCCCTGAAGCCGCGAAGGCGGCCGATTTCTACGGCAAGCTGCTCTCCGAATACGGACCGCCGGGGGTCCTCTCCTTCACCGACGACCAGTCGATGCAGAGCCAGAAGACCGGCCGCGCCAACATCCGCACGCAGGCGATCACCTGGATGGTGCCGCTCTCCAAGGATCCCGACAGCCGGGTCGCCGACAAGGTGCGCTACGGACCCGTGCCGGCCGGGCCCGCCGGCAGCTTCCCCGGCTCCAACAGCCATGGCTTCGGCATCCCTGTGGGCTCGAAGAACAAGGAGGCCGCCTGGGAATTCATCAAATGGGCGGTGGGCAAGGACATCACGCTGCGGATGCTCGAGGAGCACGGTTATCCCAGCGTCTGCCGCCGGTCGATCATCGACAGCGAACTCTTCAAGGAGACGCTGACCCTCAACGGCCAGGACGTCGCCTCGCTCTACCTCGAGACGCTCGAGCTGGGCGGCAAGTCCGGCTACATGAAGTACCGCACCGTGCCGCAGTTCCCGCAGGTCGGCGACAAGATCAACAAGGCGATCGAGAAGGTCGCCACCGGCCAGGCGGACGGTGCCACTGCCATGGCCCAGGCGCAGGAGGAGGCCGTCGCCGATCTGAAGAAGTCCGGCGTGCAGATCGACGGCTGACATCGTGGCATCGAGCGGGGTGCCATCGAGCGGTGTGCCATCAAGCGGGCCATCGAGCGGGGTGACGTCGAGCGAAGCCGGGAGTGAACCGTCTTCGCCCGGCGCTCCCGGGCGCTTCGAGGACGAACGGCGCCGCTTCTTCGACCGGCTCCTGATGCCGGCGCTGGTCGCCCTGATGGTGGTGACGCTGCTGCCGACGATCTATCTGGTCATCGTCAGCCTCACCCCGCTCGATCTGGCCCGTCCGGAGACCCATTGGGACTTTTCCGACCCGCTCGGTCAGTACCGCACGGTCCTGAACGACGAACGGCTGCACAATTCCTTCTGGGTGCAGGCCAAGCTCTCCTTCTGGTCGGTGGCACTGCAGGTGCTGCTGGGTTTTCTCTTCGCCCTGCTGCTCAATGTGAACTCACGCGTGCTTCTGGCGCTGCGCACGGTCTTTTTGATCCCGATGGTGCTGCCGCCGATCGTCGTCGCGATTATCTGGAAGGTGCTCTACACGCCCGATATCAGCCCGCTGCACTGGGCGACCGAGGCCATGGGCTTCGTCGTCCCATCGCTGATCACCGATCCGGACTGGGCGCTGACGGCGATCATCGTCGCCGACGTCTGGGAGTGGTTTCCCTTCGTCATGCTGATGGTGCTGGCATCGCTGCAGATGATGCCGAGCGAATATGTCGAGGCGGCCAAGGTCGACGGCGCATCGGTGCTGCAACTGACCTTCTACGTCACGCTGCCCTATCTCAAGGGCGTGTTGCTGGTGGCCGCCCTGTTCCGTCTGGTCGACAGCATCAAGGCCTTTCCGCTGATCTACATCCTCACCGACGGCGGCCCCGGCACCGTCACCGAGGTGACCAATTTCTATTCGTTCATCCAGGCGTTCAACTTCTCCTATCTCGGTTATTCGAGCGCCATCACCGTGGTGCTGGTGATCGTCACGATCCTCTTGAGCTGGGCGATCATCCGGCTGGTGGGATGGGGGCAGCGTGTCGACTGATTACACCCGCACTCTCAGACGCGAGCGCTTCTGGCTGCACCTGCTGGTGATCGTCCTGGTGCTGCTGGTGATGTTCCCATTCGTCTGGCTCCTGATCATGTCGTTCAAGACGATCGACGACATCTTCGCCTGGCCGCCCAAATGGTTCTTCACGCCGACCCTCGAGAACTATACCGGCCTGTGGCAGGGCGATTTTCCCGCGAGCTTCGCCAACAGCCTGATCACCAGCGTCGGCTCGACCGTGATCGCCATCCTGCTCGGTGTGCCGGGCGCCTATGCCCTCTCGCGCCTGCCCGTGCGCCGCAGCAACCGGCTCTCGATCCTGATCCTCGCCAGCCGGATGGCGCCGCCGATCGCCTTCACCATCCCCTACTTCCTCGCCTATCGCTATGTCGGCCTGCTGGACACGCGCATCGGCCTGATCCTCATCTATCTGACCTTCAACCTCTCGCTGGTGGTCTGGCTGATGCGCAGCTTCTTCGACGCCACGCCGCGGGCGCTCGAGGAAGCCGCCTGGATCGACGGTGCCAGCCTGATGCAGGGGTTCGTGAAGATCATCCTGCCACTCTCGGGACCGGGCCTCGCGGCCACCGCGATCCTCTGCTTCCTCTATTCCTGGAACGATTTCTTCTTCGCGCTGATCCTCACCCGCACCGAGGCGACGACAGCGCCGGTCGCGATCGTCAACTTCATGAACTACGAGGGCTGGGCCTGGGGCAAGATCGCCGCCGGGGGTGCGATGGTCATGCTGCCGGTCCTCGTTTTCTCCATGCTGGTGCGCCGCTTTCTGATCGAAGGCATGACCGCCGGCGCCGTGAAAGGCTGAACACCATGCGTCAACCATCGGGCAAAACCCATCTCTATGCCATTCTGGGCCATCCGATCGCCCACGTCCGGGCCCCGGAATTCCTCAATCCCCTGATCGAGCGGGCCGGCCGCGACGCCTTCGTCGTGCCGTTCCACGTGCTGCCCGAGGACCTCGAGGAGGTGGTCCCGAGGCTGGTCGCCATCCGCAACCTGCGCGGGTTCATCGTCACCATCCCGCACAAGCCCGCCATGGCGCGCATGTGTGCCGAGCTCGGCCCCGCGGCGGAGGCCACGGGCACCGCCAACACCGTGCGGCTCGAGGAGACCGGGCGGCTGGTCGGCGACATGTTTGACGGCGTGGGTCTCGTCGAAGGAGCCAAGGCCGAGGGCATGGATCCGACCGGCCGCTCGGTGCTAATGGTCGGAACCGGCGGAGCCGGCCGCGCGATCGCCCTGAGCCTCGCCCAGTGCGGCGTGAAGCGGCTGGTGCTGGCCAACCGCACCGCGTCGAAGGCGGAGGAACTGGCGAGGCTGGTGCGCGCCCGGGTGCCGGATTGCGCCGTGAGCGTCGGTCCGGCGGATGCCACGGGCCACGATCTGGTGGTCAACGCCACCTCGCTCGGCCTGCACGCCGAGGACGCCTTGCCGGTCGACCCCGCGACCTTCGCCGAGGGCACGGCGCTCTTCGACATCATCGCCGCGCGTGACACCGAACTGATGCGGGCCGTGCGCGCCCGCGGCTGCCCCGTCGCCGGCGGCCGGCCGATGGTCGAGCACCAGGCGGCGGCACAGATCGCCTTCCTCGATGCGCCGATGCTGCCGGGCGCGAAACCATGAGCACGTCGCTGCCACCCGAGGCCGTGGATGACTTCCGCCGAGAGGGTTTCTGGTTTCCTCAGCGGATCATGGAGACGGACGAGGCCGACCGGATCGCCCGCCGCTTCATGGCGTTCACAGACAGCGACGAGGCACGGCGCTATTCCGACCCCCAGAACCAGCTCTATCTGCTCAAGGCGCACCTGCTCTTCGCCTGGGCCGACCGCATCTGCCACGAGCCCAGGCTCCTCGATGCGGTCGAGAGCTTCATCGGTCCCGATATCATGGTCTGGTCCTCGGGCGTCTTCTGGAAGGCGCCGCACTCGGGCGCCCATGTGTCCTGGCACCAGGATTCGACCAATTTCGAGCTCGAGGGCGCCGATGGTGTGATCCGGGCCTGGGTGGCGCTGACGCCGGCGACGCTGGCCAACGGCACGATGCACTTCCTGCCGGGCGCACACGTGAACGGCCAGATCGCCCATGTCGACCGCAAGGAGGAGGGCGAGTTGCTCTCCCGCGGCGAAACGATCGATCTCGCCATCGACCACGCCCGCACCGTGCCCGTGCTGATCGAGGCGGGCGAGGTCTCGTTCCACCACCTGCACACGCCGCACGGCTCCGGCCCCAACGGCAGCGACGAGCCGCGGGTCAACTACGTCATCACCTTCATCCGGCCGGACGTGCGCCCGCGCGTCGGCCCCGACAGTGCCATGCTCGTGCGCGGCCACGACCGCTTCGGCCATTTCGAGCACGAGCCCCGGCCCGATGCCGAGTTCGGTCCGCAAGCGATGCGGGCGCACCGCCGCTACCTCACCATGCGCAACGCGATCCTCTATCGCGGCGCCGTCCTCCCCGAACCTCCCAACCATCCGGTCTGACATGCGCACGATCAAAGGTCCCGCCGTCTTTCTCGCTCAGTTCATCGCACCCGTACCGCCCTACGACCGGCTCGACACCCTGGCCGCGTGGGCCCAGGAGAAAGGCTTCGAGGGCGTCCAGGTGCCGACCTTCAACAAGGACATCTTCGATCTGGCGAAGGCGGCCGAGAGCCGGACCTATTGCGACGAGATCAAGGGACTGCTGGCCGACCACGGGCTCGAGATAACCGAGCTTTCGACCCATCGCCAGGGCCATTGCTACGTCGTCCACCCGGCCTACGACCTGACCGTCGACGTGTTCGCCGCGGAGCACGTGCGGGGCGATCCGGCAGCACGCACGGCTTGGGCGAAGGAGCAGTTGCTGCTGGCGGCCCGGGCGTCGCGCAATCTCGGTCTCGAGCGGCACGTCACCTTTTCGGGCTCGCTGCTCTGGCCCTATCTCTATCTCTACCCGCCTCGGCCCTTCGGTCTGGTCGAGAGCGGCTTCAAGGAGCTCGCGGCGCGCTGGCGGCCCATTCTCGACGCCTTCGACGAGGCGGGAGTGGACGTATGCTACGAAATCCATCCGGGCGAGGATCTGCACGACGGACTGACCTTCGAGATGTTCCTCGAAGCGCTGCGTGGCCAGGGGGGCGACCACGGGCGCGCCAACATCCTCTACGATCCGTCGCATCTCTATCTGCAGATGATCGACTATGCCGGCTTCCTCGACATCTACCAAGAGCGCATCAAGGTCGCGCACATCAAGGATGCCGAGTTCAACAGGAGTGCGAAGACGGGGTTCTGGGGCGGCTATCAGGACTGGCCGACCCGCGCCGGCCGCTTCCGTTCGCCGGGTGACGGCGACATCGATTTCGGCGCCGTCTTCTCCAAGCTGGCGGAAATCGATTACGAGGGCTGGGCGGTGCTGGAGTGGGAATGCTGCATCAAGCACCCCGACGACGGAGCGCGCGAAGGCGCCCGGTTCATCCGCGATCACATGATCCGTGTCCAGGAGCGGGCTTTCGACGCCAACATGCAGGCCCAGGGCATCGACGAAGCCCGCAACCGCAAGGTGCTGGGGCTATGAGCCGGCGCATCAGGCTGGGCATGGTCGGCGGCAGCAAGGGTGCGCTGATCGGGCCGGTGCACCGGGCGGCGGCGCGTCTCGACGACCGGTTCGAGATCGTGGCGGCGGTGCTTTCGTCCGATCCAGCCAAATCGCTGGCCGATGCCGAGGCACTCGGCATTCCGCACGGTTACGGCTCGACGGCGGAGATGATCGCCGCCGGCGGGCTCGATGCCGTCGCCATCTGCACGCCCAACGACAGTCATGCGGCCCTGTGCATCGAGGCGCTGGATGCGGGGCTGCATGTCATCTGCGACAAGCCGCTGGCGAACGCCGTCGAGGACGGCAGACGGATCGCCGATAAGGTACGGGAGACGGGTCTCGTCTTCTGCCTGACGCACAATTACAGCGGCTATCCGATGATCCGGCAGATGCGCGCGATGATCGAGGCGGGACAGATCGGACGCGTGCATCTGGTGCAGGCGAGCTATCGTCAGGGCACGCTCGCCACCAGGGTCGAGAGCGGCGACATCCCGCGCCGGCTGCGCTGGCGGCTCGACCCGGACAAGGGCGGCACCAGCCACGTGATGGGCGACATCGGCAGTCACGTCCACCAGCTCATCGGCTACGTCACGCGGCTCGACATCGCCTCCGTCACGGCCGATCTCGGATCCTTGGTGGAGGGTCGCATGGCGCACGATACGGGCTCGGCGCTGCTGCGCTTCGCCGGTGGTGCGAAGGGACAGATGCTGGCGACCAAGGTGGCGCACGGCGCCGAGAACGAGATGGCGATCGAGGTCTACGGCGATGCCGGCGGGTTGCGTTGGCGGCAGAGCCGACAAGAGGAACTGAGCTTCGTGCGCAACGGCGAGCCGGCGCAGACGCTCACCCGCGGCAGCCCCTATCTGGAGCCGCCGGCGCGGCACGCCTGCCGCCTGCCGCCCGGCCACCCCGAAGCCTTCTTCGAGGGCTTCGCCAACCTCTATGCCGATTTCGCCGAGCAGGTCGCAGCCCGGCTCGAGGGCCGCGCGCCGGACCCGCTCGCCACGGTCATTCCGACGGCCATGGACGGGCTGGCGGGCCTTCTCTTCATCGATGCCTGTCTGAAATCATCGGCGGCCGGGCGCTGGCAGGACGTGGAGCACGCAGCTTGAGCCAACACCCCAACATCATCCTCGTGATGACCGACCAGCAACGCTACGACACGATCGCGGCACTGGGTTATCCCTACATGAACACGCCGAACCTCGACCGGCTGGCGAACGAGGGGACCGTGCTCACCGACTGTCACATCACCGCCGCCTCCTGCGTGCCCTGCCGTGCCAGCCTGTTCAGCGGCTACTATCCGCACACCACGGGCGTCTACGCCAACGGCCAGCCCTGGGGCCGCACCTGGGTCGAGCAGCTCCGCGACACCGGCTATCGCTGCGTCAATGTCGGCAAGATGCACACCATTCCCTATGAGGTGGATGCCGGGTTCGACGAGCGCTACGTCGTCGAGAACAAGGACCGGTTCATGGAGGGCCGCTGGTATTTCGACGAATGGGACAAGGCGCTCGCCGCCCACGGGCTCAAGAAGCAGCAGCGCGAGGAGTACCGCAAGCGCGCCGATTACCGCGAGCGTCTGGGTGCCTTCGACTGGGAATTGCCGGAGCACCTGCACTCGGACAATTTCGTCGGCAATTTCGCCCGATGGTGGGTCGAGACCTACCCCGTAACGCAGCCGCTCTTCCTGCAGGTGGGCTTTCCCGGGCCCCATCCGCCCTACGATCCGACCCCGGAGCAGGCCGCATCCTATCTCGCGCGCAACGACCTGCCCTGCCCCAGACCGAGCAGGCAAGAGCTCGACGGCCTGCCGCCGCCGTTCCAGGAGAAGCGCCGGCATGACGTCGAGGTCGACCACGATTCGGTGGTCTGGAGCCTCGATCCGAGCGAGGACCAGTTGCATCGCATGTGGGCGAACTATCTGGCCAACATCACGATGATCGACAGCCAGGTCGGCCAACTGCTCGAAGCGCTCGAGCGGCGCGGCTATCTCGACAATGCCGTCGTACTGTTCTGCTCCGACCATGGCGACTGCATGGGCGACCACGGCCTGATCCAGAAGTGGTCGATGTACGACTGCATCACCCGCTCGCCGGTGATCGCATGGTCGCCCGGTCGTTTCGCAGCCGGTGTGCGGCGAAGCGAATTGTGCCAGCTCTTCGATCTCGGCCCGACCATTCTGGAGCTCGCCGGCTGCGAGGTGCCGAAGAGCTTCGAGGCCCGCTCGCTGCTGCCCCTTCTCGAAGGACGCGGCTGGCGGCCGCGCACGCACGTCTTCTGTGAGCAGATGGCGGACGTGAACCTGACCGGCTGCGATCTGATCACCATGGTCCGCGACCGCCGCCACAAGCTCGTGCACTTCAAGGACCAGACCTACGGCCAGCTCTTCGACCTCGAGGCGGATCCGGAGGAGACGAACAACCTCTGGGACGACCCCGCGCAGAGCGAGACCAAAAGACGGCTGCTCGACGCCATGCGCGACTGGCTGATGGAAAGCGCCTTTCATACCCGAGATCGCATGGCGGCCCACAGGTGAACGGATGCAATTCGATTATGTGATCGTCGGTGCGGGTTCGGCCGGCTGCGTGCTGGCCAACCGGCTCTCGGCCGATCCCCGCAACAATGTGCTGCTGCTCGAGGCCGGTCCGCGCGACCGCCACCCCTGGATCCATGTGCCGGGCGGTTACTACAAGCTGATCTTCCACCCCAGGCTGAGCTGGGGCTTCGAGACCGAGCCCGATCCGCACATGGACAACCGGCGGATGATCTGGCCGCGCGGGCGGACCCTGGGCGGCTCGTCCTCGATCAACGCCATGGTCTATGTCCGCGGCGCGCCGATCGACTTCGATTCCTGGCGGCAGAAGGGCTGCGTCGGCTGGAGCTACGAGGAGGTGCTGCCTTACTTCAGGCGTGCGGAGGGTCAGACGCGGGCGAGCATCGGCGACGACGATGCGTGGCACGGCAAGGCCGGTCCGCTCGGCGTGAGCGACATCGGCGACCATCACCCGCTCTCGGATGCGTTCATCGAGAGCTGCGTACAGGCCGGCATCCCCGCCAGCGACGATTTCAACGGCGCCCGACAGGAAGGTGTGGGCTATTTCCAGTTGACGATGCGCAACATCCGCCGCTGCAGCACCGCCGTCGGCTATCTGCGCCCGGCGGAAAAGCGCCCCAATCTGCGCGTCGTCACCGATGCGACGGCGACGCGGATCCTATTCGACGGCCGGCGTGCCCGCGGCGTTCGCGTCCGGATCGGCGATCTGCCCGAAGAGCGCGACTTCACGGCCGCACGCGAGGTGATCCTCGCCGCCGGTGCGATCAAATCGCCCCACCTCTTGCTGCTCTCGGGCATCGGCCCGGCCGAACAACTCGAGGCACACGGAATCGAGGTGCGCCACGACCTGCCGGGGGTGGGGCGGGATCTGCAGGATCACCTGCAGATCAAGCTGATCTACAAGGTCGAAGGAGTCGAATCGTTCAACGAGGTGCGTCGCAATCCCCTGAAGATGGCGCGCGAGGGCCTGCGCTTCGCTTTGTTCCGTCGCGGTCCGCTGGCGAGCGGTCCGTCGATGGCGGGCGGTTTCGCGCGCACCGATCCCTCCCTCGACATCCCTGACATGCAGTTCCATTTCAACCCGGTGAGCGGCGACCATCCGGGACATTTCCACGACTTTCCCGGCTGCTCGCCGATCGTCTCGCAACTGCGCCCGGAAAGCCGCGGCGAGCTCAAGCTCCGTTCGGCCGACCCTTTCGACCAACCCTCGATGGTCGCCAACTACCTCTCCACCGAGGCCGATCGCCGGGTGGTCGTCGCGGCGCTCCAGCTCGCCCGTCGGGTCATGACGCAGCCGGCGATGCGGACCTACCACGCCACGCCTTACCTGCCCGGACCGGAGGCCGACGACGATACGTCGCTGCTGGCCTACGCACGGGAGGCCGGCTCGACCCAGTTCCACCCGACCTGCACCTGTCGCATGGGCATCGACGACCGCGCCGTCACCGACCCGCAACTCCGCGTGCGCGGCGTCGAAGGGTTACGTGTCGTCGACGCCTCGATAATGCCGGCGGTGACCTCGGGCAACACCAACGCCCCCACGGTCATGATCGCCGAAAAAGCAGCCGACATGATCCTCGGCAGAGAGCCGCTACCGGCCGCAGAAAAGCATCGCATGCGTGCATCCTGATTGCGCTCGAGCCAGGCTGGAGCCGCGCTCGGCAATGTGCGACGATGCCCTCTTCATGACGAGGGAGGGCCGGGGTGGTCGGAACCGGGAGACTTGGCGCGAGACCTGCGGCGCTGGACGCGCTCGATCGCTTCTCCGCGCGTATCGGCCGCGATATCGAGCAGGTGCAGGCGGCCGGCGGCAACACCTCGCTGAAGCTGGATGGTGTCTTGTATGTCAAGGCATCCGGCTTGTGGCTGGCCGATGCGCCCGTCCGTGACGTCTTCGTGCCGGTGCGGCTCGACCCCGTGCGCGAGGCGATCGCCGCCGATGCCGCCGACCCGGTGACGGCCGCGGTCGTCGGCGAGCGCAACCCAGAAGGCCTTCGACCCTCGATCGAGACCACCCTGCATGCTCTGCTCCCGCATCCGGTGGTCGTCCACACCCATTCCGTGCGCACCATCGCACTCGCCGTATGCGCGGATGCCGAAGCACGGCTGGTGTCGCGGCTCGATGGCCTCGCTTGGGCGTTCGTGCCCTATTGCAAGCCCGGCCTGCCCCTGACGCAGGCGGTGGCACAGCGCTTGCAGCGGGGCGCGTGCGACGTGCTGGTGCTGGGCAATCACGGGCTGGTGGTCGGTGCCGAAAGCGTCGACGCGGCAGCACGGCTCTTGGCCGAGGTGGAGCGTCGGCTCGATGTGCCGGTGCGCGCGACCGACGGGACGGTGGTGGAGTTCGGCTCGTGGGCGCAGCGGGAGGGCTTGCGTCCGGCAATCCATCCGAAAGCGCACCGGACGGCCCTGGATCCGCGACTCGTGGAGATCGCATCGGGCGGCTCGCTCTACCCCGATCACGTCATCTTCCTGGGGCCGGCGAGCGCCGTTCTCCCCGGCGGCGACGACGGAGCGGCGATCGCCCGCGCCCGGGAGAAAGGACAGAAGCTCTTTCTGGTGCCGGGAAAGGGCGTACTGCTCGCCGACGACGCCGACCGCAGCGCCGACGAACTGGCCGCGTGCCTGGCGCTGGTGCTCGAGCGCCTCAGCGCCGACGCGCGATGCCGCTATCTGACCCATGAAGACGAAGCGGCATTGATGAACTGGGACGCCGAAGCCCATCGCAAGGAGTTGGCAAGGGCGCGCGATGCCTCCGCGTGAGTGACGGCGGCGCCGTCAGCGTAGCGGCAGCACGCCCCGATGAGCCCGATCGTAGAGTGTACGGCAGATCTCTTCGTCCAGCGGAACGGGATTGCCAGCCGCCGTGGGGTCGCGCACGGCAATGGCCGCGAGGTGCCCGTAGTCGGGATCGACGAGGCCGAGCTCCGCCAGAGTGTGCGGAATGCCCAGGCTCTCGCGCAAGGCCAGGATGCGATCGAGCAGGGCGTCGCAGCCCCGGCCCCCGCCACCGGCCCCCGGCAGGTCGAGCCAGGCGGCGAGACGGTCGAGCCGCTCTTCCACGGCGGCGCTATTGAACGCCAGCACGTAGGGCATGACGACGGCGTTGGTCAGGCCGTGATGGGTGTCGTGCACCGCGCCGATCGGGTGGCTCAGCGCATGGATGGCGCCCAGACCTTTCTGGAACGCCACGGCGCCCATGGCGGCAGCGGCCAGCATGTCGCCCCGGGCCTCGAGGTCGTCGCCGTCGCGAAAGGCGCGCTCCAGCGACGTGAGGACGAGGCGCACGGCTTCGACGGCGATGCCGTCGGCCATCGGGTGGAAGGCCGGGGCGCAATAGGCCTCGAGCGCATGCGCCAGCGCATCCATGCCGGTCGCCGCCGTCAGCCCGGGCGGCAATCCGCGCGTCGCCTCGGGATCGAGGATCGCCGTGCGCGGCAGCATCGCCGGGTGGAAGATCACTTTCTTAACGTGTGCCTTCTCGTCGGTGACGACGCCCGCACGGCCGACCTCCGAGCCGGTGCCCGCCGTGGTCGGCACCGCGACCACCGGTGCGATGCCCTCCACCCTCGCCCGCCGCCAGTGATCGCCGATATCCTCGAAATCCCAGATCGGCCGCTGCTGCGCGATCATGAAGGCGATCAGCTTGCCGGCGTCGAGCGCGCTGCCGCCGCCGATCGCCACCACGCCGTCGTGCGCGCCGGCGCGAAAGGCGTCGAGGCCGGCCGCGATGTCGCTCTCGGTCGGATTGGATCGTACATCGGCGAAGAGGCCGCAGGAAAGGCCGGCCCGATCGAGTTCGCCGCGCATCGAGCCCACCAGAGCACTTTGCGCCAGCCCACCATCGGTGACCAGAAGCGGCCGGCTCATGCCGCAGGCCCGCGCCGCCGCAGCCAGATGCGAG
>JAGREO010000250.1 GCA_020446525.1 Geminicoccaceae bacterium
GTCGGATTGCCGCGGCTGTCCAGGATCTGGCGGCCTCGGATGTCGGTAATCTCACTTCGCTGCATCGCGCCTCTTCCTCGCATCGTCCGGTTTCAGCTCAGCTGCATCACCGGTTTTTGTTTCGCCAGTTGATCGAATGCGGTCAATTCGTCGAGCAGATCACCCATCTTCGCGAGCGGAACCATGTTCGGCCCGTCGCTCGGGGCGCTTTGCGGATCGTCGTGCGTCTCGATGAACACGGCGGCGATCCCGAGTGCCACGGCAGCGCGTGCGAGATAGGGGACGAAGCGTCGCTGGCCGCCGCTGCTGCCCCCCTGCCCGCCCGGCTGCTGCACCGAATGGGTCGCATCGAAAACGACCGGCCAGCCCGTCTCGGCCAGCACGGGAAGGCCGCGCAGGTCGCTCACCAGGGTATTGTAGCCGAACGAAGCACCGCGCTCGCACACCAGGATCCGCTCGGCGCCGAAGCTCTCGAGCTTGGCGGTGACGTTCTTCATGTCCCAGGGTGCGAGAAACTGGCCCTTCTTGACGTTGATCGCCGCGCCCGTTCGCGCCGCGGCTTCGAGCAGGTCCGTCTGGCGGCACAGGAAGGCCGGGATCTGCAGCACGTCGACCGCTTCGGCGACGGGTGCGGCCTGTCCGCTCTCGTGAATGTCGGTAAGCACCGGCCGGCCGATGCGGGCCCTGATGTCGGCCAGCACGGCCAGGCCCCGGTCCATGCCGATACCGCGGCCACCCTTCAGGCTGGTGCGGTTGGCCTTGTCGAACGATGCCTTGAAGATCAGGCCGATGCCGCGGGCATCGGCGAGTGCCACCAGCGCGTCCGCCATTTCGATCGCGTGCGCCCGGCTCTCGATCTGACAGGGTCCGGCGATCACCACCAGCGGCCGGTCGTTGGCGAGGGTGGTCCCGCCGATCGTCACTTCGTGAATCGTCATCGTCTCAGACCAGCATCGACTGTTCGCGCGCCGCCCGGATGAAATCGGCGAAGAGCGGGTGGGGCGCAAACGGGCGCGACTTCAGTTCGGGATGAAACTGTACGCCGACGAACCAGGGATGTCCCGGAAGTTCGACGATCTCGGGCAGCCGGCCGTCGGGGGACATGCCGGAAAACCGCAGACCCGCCAACTCCAGTTGGTCCTTGTAGTTGATGTTGACCTCGAAGCGATGGCGGTGGCGCTCGCTGATCGCGTCTTGACCGTAGATGCGATGCACGAGGCTGTCCGGTGCCAGCTCGCAGGGATAGGCGCCCAGCCGCATGGTGCCACCCTTGGCACTGCGCTCGTCGCGGGTGACGCGCTCGTCCCCGGTGGTCCATTCGGTCATCAGGCCGACAACCGGATCGGCGCAAGGGCCGAACTCGGTGGAGCTGGCACCGTCAATGCCGGCCATGTGGCGGGCGGCTTCGATACAGGCGAGCTGCATGCCGAAGCAGATACCGAAGAAGGGAAGGCCGCGCTCACGGGCATAGGTGACCGCGGCGATCTTGCCTTCCGAGCCGCGTTCGCCGAAACCACCCGGCACCAGCACCGCATGCACCCCCTGCAGGCGGTCGGACGCATCGGCGTGGACGAAATGCTCGGCGTCGATCCAGTCGAGCACGACCTCGACATTGTTGGCGATGCCACCGTGCGCCAGCGCCTCGTTGAGCGATTTATAGGCGTCCATCAGCCCGGTATATTTTCCGACCACGGCGATCTTCACCCGCCCTTCGGGCCGCTCCACCCGCTGGACGATCTCGCGCCAGGCGTCGAGGTCGGGCGGCCGGTCGTCGTCGAGATCCAGCACTTCGAGCAACTGACGGTCGAGGCTCTCCTCGTGATAGTGGATCGGCACCTCGTAGATGCTCGCACAGTCCAGGGCGGCGATCACCCGGTCCGGATGGACACTGCACTGCAGCGCGATCTTGCGCCGGGCGTCGGCCGGGATGGCGCGATCGCAGCGGCAGATGAGGATATCGGGCTGGATGCCGATGCCGCGAATCTCGCGCACCGAATGCTGCGTCGGCTTGGTCTTGAGCTCGCCCGCCGAAGGGATCCACGGCACCAGGGTCATGTGCATGAAGGCGACGTGGCCGTGCGGCATCTCGTTGGCCAACTGGCGAATCGCCTCGAGGAACGGCAGGCCCTCGA
>JAGREO010000251.1:0-3685 GCA_020446525.1 Geminicoccaceae bacterium
AGAATTTCTGCGCCATGTAGCCCAGCCGGTTGCGGGCCTCGGCCCCCTCGCGCACCAGATCGAAACCGGCGACCCGCCCCGAGCCCTCGCTCGGGCGGAGCAGGCCGCAGAGCATCTTGAAGGTCGTCGACTTGCCGGCACCGTTCGGGCCTAGCAGCCCGAAGATCTCGCCGCGTTCGATGTCGAAGGTGATGTCGCGCGCGGCGGTGAAATCGCCGAACCGCCGGGTCAGGCCGCGCGCACGGATCACCACCTCGCCGCCGGGCGGCCGGCTCTCCATCGCCCCGGCCAGCCGCGAGCGGCCGCCCGGCCCGCCACCCAGCACGTCGACGAACCCGTCCTCGAACCGCGGCGCCGCCGGCCGGAACACGCCTTCGACGGCCGGCTTCGCGCCGGCGTCGCGCAGCACGAGGCGCAAGGCGCGGCCCTGGATCACGCCGTCGATCAGGGCCGGATCGGCCAGCGCCTCGGCCAGCACCTCGCGTTTGCGGCCGGGCACGTCCTCGACCAGGAAGACGCGTCCCGCCACCCGGGAGGAGAGCGCGCCCGGCGGCCCGTCGAACAGCAGCGCGCCCTCGTTCAGCAACAGCACCCTCTCGCACTTCTCCGCCTCGTCGAGATAGGCGGTCGACCAGAGCACGCCGATGCCGTCGGCGGTGAGTTCGTGCACCATGCTCCAGAGCTCGCGCCTGGAAATCGGGTCGACGCCGACGCTCGGTTCGTCGAGCAGCAGCAGCCGCGGCCGGCGCAGCAGGGCACAGGCCAGCCCCAGCTTCTGCTTCATGCCGCCCGAGAGCGCACCGGCGAGCCGTTCCCGGAAGCGTGCGAGATCGGTGAAGCGCAGGAGCCGCTCGAAGGTGGCCGCACGCTCGTCCGCCGGCAGCCCGCGCAGATCGGCGTAGAGGTTCAGGTTCTCCGCGACCGAGAGATCCTCGTAGAGGCCGAAGCGCTGCGGCATGTAGCCGATGTCGGCGCGTATCCGCTCGGCCGCCGCACCGGCGGTGTCGATCCCGAACACCTGCACGCTTCCCGACGTCGGCAGCAGCAATCCGGTCAGCAGGCGCAGCATGGTCGTCTTGCCCGCACCGTCGGGCCCGACGAGGCCGGTGATCCGACCGGCCCCGATGCGCGCGGTCACCTCCGCCAGAGCCGCCGCCTCGTCGCCCGCGAAACGCACGACCACCCGGTCCACCGCCGCCAGAACGTCATCCGGCATCCGGACGATCCCCGCCGATCGCGGGTCGATCGATGCGCACGGTCACGGGCATGCCCCGGCGAAGGCCCTCGTCCGCGTCCTCGACGACCACACGCAACCGGTAGACCAGATCGGTGCGCAGTTCCGGCGTCTCGACCGATTTGGGCGTGAATTCGGCCACCGGCGAGATGAAGCCGATCGTCCCGGAATAGGGCGCATCCGGGCGGCTGTCGGTCACCACCCGCGCCGCCTGTCCCGGATGCACCAGCCCGAGATCGGGCTCGCCCACATAGGCCCGCACCCAGACCGGCCGCTCGAGCGAGAGCGTCAGGACGGGCTCGCCGGCGGCGACGATGGCGCCCGGCTCGCGCACCCGGGCCAGCACGACGCCGGCCGCGGGTGCGGCGAGCTCGGTGTCGGCGACCGCCGTCCGGGCCACCGCCAGACGCGCCCGGGCGGCATCGACCATGGCGCGCGCCGCCTCGATGTCCTCCTTGCGGAAGCCTTCGAGCGCCAGATCGAGCGCCCGCTGCGCCGAGGTCAGCCGGGCGCGGGCCTCGTCGTGCGCGGCATTGGCCTGATCGAAGGCGCCGCGCGAGACGACGTTGCGCTCGACCAGTTGCGCCTGCCGCTCATATTCGCGCCGGCTGTTGTCGACCGCCGCCTCGCGCTCGGCGACCAGGGCCTGCGCCTGGGCGATCTCCGCCGGCCGGGTGCCCGCCTCGAGCTTGGCCAGCTCGGCACGCGCCCGCGCCAGCTCCGCCTCGGCCAGCCGCAGATCGTCCAGATAGGTGCGCTCGTCGAGACGTGCCAGAAGATCGCCGCCGGCCACACGGTCGCCCTCCTCGAAGAACAAGGCCAGGAGCCGCCCCGGCACGCGGAAACCCAGCTCCACCTGGCGGATGTCGACATTGCCGTAGAGCTCGAGCGGGCCCTCCTCGCCGCCGTTCAGCCCGAACCGCGCCTCGAGGTCGCCCAGGCCCAGCCGCCGGTCGAGACCGGAGCCGACCAGCACGGTCGCCGCCGCCGCCAGCGCCACGACGACCAGCAGCGCGATCCGGACCTTCTTCACCCCACCTCCTCCCGCGCGGGCCGACGATCCGCCACGGGCTCCGGCCGAAGCCCGCGGCTGCCCGCCTCATCGCCCCTAGGTGCACCCGGCGCACGCACCGGTCAATCGATCGTTGGGCGTGCGACGTCCCTCGGCATCGCCCGACCACCGCGCCCGCCGGGGATCGTCCTTCCCGGATGGCCGCGCGCGGGGACCGGGGCGGCCGCGTGCGGGGGGGGAGTAAATCGTCGTGCCGCATTTTCATTGAATATCAACTCTTCTCGGGCCATATGTGCGACACACCGCGCGCGGATGACGGCACACTCTCTCGTGCGACCGTCGGCGGTGTACGTATGACGCAATCATTTTGTCCGAACATTGCCTCGTACCGCGTTCGCCTCCCTTTTCCCGGAAGCGCACGCACATTCTCCGGGCCGCCGATCCGCGCAGGCTTCCTCCCTTTTCCATGTCGCGCCCGAGCGGGCGCCGCCCGCCGCGCGACCCGATGAAAGTTCCTCCTTGACCCAGTTCACCGATCTCGGCCTGGCCGAGCCCGTCCTTCGCGCGCTCTCCGCCGAAGGTTACGCCACCCCCACACCCATTCAGGCGCAGGTCGTCCCGGCGATGCTGGCCGGCCGCGACGTCGTCGGCATCGCCCAGACCGGCACCGGCAAGACCGCCGCCTTCGTCCTGCCCCTGCTGCACGAAGCCGCGGCCCGCACCGACCGGCCGCAGCCGAGATGTTGCGGCACGCTGATCCTGGCCCCGACCCGCGAGCTGGCGGCGCAGATCGAGGAGGCGGTGCGCACCTATGGCCGCTTCCTGCGCGTCTCGACCGCCGTGGTCGTCGGCGGCGTCAAGCCGAACCCGCAGATCCGCGCCATGGCACGCGGCGTCGACATTCTCGTCGCCACCCCGGGCCGGCTGCTCGACCACGTCGCCACCGGCATGATCCGCCTCGACGCCACCCGCACCGTGATCCTCGACGAGGCCGACCAGATGCTCGATCTGGGCTTCGTGCCGGCCATCCGGCGGATCATGGCACGGCTGCCGAAGGAGCGCCGGACGGCGCTGCTCTCGGCCACCATGCCCGCGCCCATCCGGGCGCTCGCCGAGGATTTCCTCGACCGCCCGGTGGAGATCGCCGTGACCCCGGCAGCCAGGCCGATCGAGGCGATCGATCAGCGGGTGATGCACGTCGCGGGTGCCGACAAACGCACCGTGCTGGTCGAACTGATGCGCGACCCGCGGGTCGAGCGCGCCATCGTCTTCACCCGCACCAAGCACGGCGCCGACAAGGTGCAGCGCCATCTCGAGAAGGCCGGCCTCGCCAGTGCGGCGATTCACGGCAACAAGAGCCAGAGCCAGCGCGAGCGCGCCCTCGACGGCTTTCGCGCCGGCCGGGTCGCGGTGCTGGTGGCCACCGACATCGCCGCCCG
>JAGREO010000251.1:3755-4101 GCA_020446525.1 Geminicoccaceae bacterium
CGTCCACCGCATCGGCCGCACCGCCAGGGCCGGCAAGGCCGGTATCGCCGTGGCGCTGTGCGCGCCGGAGGAGAAGAAGCTCCTGCGTGACATCGAGCGCCTGATCGGCCGCCGTCTGCCCGCCTCGGGCCACGAAGCCGCCATCGAGCCGCCGGCGACCCCCGATCCCGGCCGGCGCCCCGCCCGGACGAACGTCGATGCGCCACGAAACCGCGCCCGCCCGCAGGACGCGCGCCCGAAACGTCCCGCCAATCGCCCGGGTGAGCGATCCGGCGACCGGCCCGCAGGGCGACCCGGTGACCGCGCCGGCCGCAAACGCGCCCACCCGCCCTCGCGCAAGGACCGC
>JAGREO010000252.1 GCA_020446525.1 Geminicoccaceae bacterium
GCATGCTCAAGCAGGGCAAGGTCGGCATGATCCTCTCGGGTCCGTGGCTGCGCGGCCAGCTCAAGGAGGAGAGCCCGGATCTGAACTACGGCATCGCACCCATTCCGGCCGGCAGCACCCAGGCGACCTACGGGGTCACCGACAGCATCGTGATCTTCGCCTCCAGCGAGGTGAAGGACGAGGCGTTCAAGTTCCTCCACGACGCGGTGTTCACCGACAAGTGGCGCCGGGAATTCACGCTGAAGGAAGGCTTCCTGCCGGTCTTCAAGTCGGTCGCCGAGGATCCGCACTTCGCCGACGATCCCGAGTTGCAGGCGTTCACCGGCATGCTGCCCTACGCCAAGTTCGCGCCGCTTCTGGAGAACTGGCAGGAGATTGCCGACGTGGCCAAGGCTTCGCTGCAGCGAATCTACACCGGGGAAGCCGAGCCCGAGACGGCGATGAAGGACGCTGCCGCCAAGATCGACGGCATCCTGAACTAGCCGCAACGCGTACCGGCCGTCGCGTCATGTCGGCGGCCGGTCCCTCTCGAAGACGAACGGATCGATGCGGCGCAAGCAGAACTTCCTGCCGTGGCTGATGATCGGGCCGAGCCTGGCGCTCGCGTTCTGGATCATCGGCTATCCGATCTACGACGTCGTCATGGCGGCGCTTCACGAGGTCAACCGCTTCGGAAAGCTGCGCGATTTCGTCGGTGCGGGCAATTTCGAGACGCTGGCCGCCGATCCGATCTTCTGGGCCTCGTTCTGGCGCACGCTGCTCTGGACCGTGGCGGTGGTCGGCGGCACCATCGTCCTTTCGGTGCCGATCGCCATCATCCTCGACGACGATTTCATCGGCCGCGGACTGATGCGGGTGATCGTCATGCTGCCCTGGGCGGTCTCCCTGACCATGACCGCCATCGTCTGGCGCTGGTCGCTGCACGGCCAGTACGGCATGGTCAACGAGACGCTCAAGGATCTGGGTCTGCTCGACCAGTCCATCGAATGGCTGGCGCGTGCCGAGCGCGCCTTTCCCATCGAGATCGCGATCGGCATCCTGGTCTCGATACCGTTCACCACGACCGTCTTCCTCGGCGGCCTCTCGTCGCTGCCGGGCGACATCTACGAAGCCGCGCGCATCGACGGTGCATCGGCCTGGCAACGCTTCACCAACCTGACCCTGCCGCTCCTGCGCCCCTTCATCAACATCGCCTTGGTGCTCAACATGATCCACGTCTTCAATTCGTTTCCGATCATCTGGGTGTTGACCCAGGGCGACCCGGCCAACGGCACCGACATCCTCGTCACCTATCTTTACAAGCTGGCCTTCCGCTACGGCCGCATCGGCGATGCCTCGGCCATGTCGCTCGTCATGTTCGCCGTCCTGCTGATCTTCACCCTGATCTACGCGCGCATGGCGATGCGCGAGCGACCGGAGGAGGTGGGGTGAGGTGAACCGTCCGCTCAAGAGTCTCTTGTACTGGCTCGCCATGGCGCCGCTGGTGGTGCTGATCGTCTTTCCCTATGCGGTCATGCTGTCGACCGCGCTCAAGCCGCAGGACGAGATCTTCGTCTTCGATCCGCAATGGCTGCCGTCGAGGCTGATGTGGTCGAACTTCGTCGCCATGTGGCACGAGATCGATTTTGGTCGGGCCCTTGCCAACAGCCTGATCGTCAGCGGCACTTCGGTCCTGCTCTGCCTCGCCGTCGCCGTGCCCGCCGGCTACGGCATGGCGCGCTTTCGCTTCCCGGGGCAGAGCGGCTATCGCCTGTTCCTGCTGGTCACGCAGATGCTCTCGCCGATCGTGCTCATCCTCGGCATCTTCCGGATGATGGCGCAGCTCGGTTTCGTCGACCAGCCGATCGCGCTGATCCTGGCCTATGGCGCCTTCAACATGGCGTTCGCTACCTGGATGCTGCAGAGCTATTTCGCCACCATCCCGATCGAGCTCGAGGAGGCGGCCTGGATCGACGGTGCGACATGGTGGCAGAGCCTGCGCATGGTCTTCCTGCCGCTGGCGGTGCCGGCGCTGGCGGTGACGGCGATCCTCACCTTCGTCAACACCTGGAACGAGTTCGTGCTGGCCCTGACGCTGCTGCGCAGCCAGGACAGTTACACCCTGACGATCCGCATCTATTCACTGGTCGGCGCCGCCTATCGGATCAACTGGGATCACGTGATGGCGGCGACCCTGCTGGCGACGCTGCCCGTTGCCGTCATCTTCGCATGGCTGCAGCGCTACATGGTGCGGGGCTTGTCCCTGGGCGCGGTGAAATAGGGCGTCATCCAAACGGAGGTTCGATGCGAGCGGTGCGGTTGGTTCAGGTCGGCTTGGGCGGTTGGGGGCTGAACTGGGCGGAAGAGGTTCTTCCGAAGATCGAACGGCTGGGCGAGGTCGCCTTCGTCGAGGTCGACGAAGCGGCACGGAGCCGTGCGATCGAGGCCGGTCTGCCGGCCAGGCGCGTTTTCGCCGATCTGGATACCGCGATCGCCGAAACGAAGCCGCAGGCGATGCTGGCGACGGTGCCCCTCGCCGTGCACGCGCCGGTCGCGCGCGCGGGGCTCGAGCGCGGCCTGCACGTACTGGTCGAGAAACCCTTCACCGAAACGCTGGCGGAGGCACGCGAACTGGTCGCACTGGCCGAGAGCCGCGACTTGCTGCTGGCAGTCAATCAGAACTACCGCTACTTCCCGGCGGTTCAGGGCGCGCGCGCCGCGGTCGCGGAGGGCAGGGTCGGCACGCCGCATTTCCTTCGTGTACACTATGCGCGCCTGTTCGATGCCGGCTATCGATACTTCTTTCTGTCGGAGCCGCTGCTCTCGGACATGGCGATCCACCATTTCGACGCCATGCGTTTCATCCTGCAGGACGAGCCCGCAGCCGTCAGTTGTCTGAGCTGGACCGAAGCGGGCACGCCTTATCACGGACCGCCGGCGGCGGTTGCCACCATCCGTTTCGCCGGTGGCACGGTCGTGCAGTACGACGGAAGCTGGATCTCACGGGGGCCCGGGACCGCCTATGGCGCCGAATGGCATCTCGACGGCAGTGCCGGTGCGATGGACTGGACGTTCCGGCGCGCCGGGCGTGATCGTTCGGGCCTCGATCGTATCCATCTGCACCGCCCGGACATGCCTGTCGAGCGCCTGCCTCTGCCCAAGGTGCCGTTCGACGATCGCGCCGGCGTGCTCGATGCATTCACGGCTTTCGTCGCGAACGACACACTCGATCCGGCGCTGGCGACGGGCCGCGACAATCTGAAGAGCCTCGGTCTGATGTTCGCCGCCATCGCCTCGTCGAAAGCGAACGGTGCCTGGATGGAGATCGCCGCATGATCCTGGTCTGGAACGAGTTCCGCCACGAGAAGAGCAACGAGGCGGTCCGACGGATCTATCCCGACGGTATCCACGCCGTCTTGGCCGAAGGGTTGCGCGGGGCCGGGTTCGACGAGGTCGAGACCGCCACGCTCGACGATCCCGAGCACGGTCTCACCGATGAAAGGCTCGAACGGACGGACGTGCTGGTCTGGTGGGGGCACAAGGCGCATGGCGACGTCGACGATGCCGTGGTGGGGCGGGTCAAGGCGCGGGTTCTGGACGGCATGGGGCTCGTGGTGCTGCACTCCGGCCATTTCTCGAAGATCTTCAAGGCGCTGATGGGCACCAGTTGCGATCTCAAATGGCGCGTCGCCGACGAGCGCGAGCGTCTCTGGGTGGTCGATCCAAGCCATCCTATCGCTGCCGGCGTGCCCGAGAGCTTCACCATCGAGCCCGAGGAAATGTACGGCGAACATTTCGACGTTCCGGCGCCCGAGCAACTCGTCTTCGTCAGCTGGTTTCAGGGAGGCGAGGTGTTTCGCAGCGGATGCTGCTGGCATCGCGGCCGCGGGCGCATCTTCTACTTCCGCCCGGGCCACGAAACCTATCCCACCTATCGCGACGATCATGTCCGCCGGGTCGTCGCCAACGGCGTACGCTGGGCTGCGCCGGTCGCCGCGGCGAGGCCGGTACGCGGCAACCACCAGTCGCTGGAACCGCTGAAATAGCGCGGCACCTAGTCGCTCGGGCGGAACCCTGTCGCGCTGCGGTGCGTTGCGCCGAGCAACACGGTAACCTTCGAGGAGGACGTCTCGTGCATCGGTATCTTTGCGGCCTCGCCGCGGCGACGGCCCTGTTTTCGCTACCGGCCGTGGCGGATGCGGCAGAGGCCGCCGTCGCTACCCTGACCACCGCGGACGGGCGCGAGGTCGGCTCGGTGTCGCTGTTGCCAGCGTCATTTCCGGGTTTGATCCTGACTTTCGAAGCGTCCGGCATGCCCGCCGGCACACACGGGTTCCATCTGCACGAAACCGGTACCTGTGATCCGTCGGATGGGTTCAAATCGGCCGGCGGACACTGGAATCCGACGGACCACAGCCACGGCTGGCTCGACGGCGAGGGCGCGCATGCGGGCGACATGCCCAACATCCACGTGCCGGAGAGCGGCGAACTCACGATCGAATATTTCCTTCCGGACCTGGCGCTGGGCGACGGCGGTGGTGCGGCGAATGTGATGGACGCCGACGGAACGGCGATCATCGTCCATTCGGGCGTCGACGACTATCTCAGCCAGCCCAGCGGTGAGGCGGGCGACCGCATCGCCTGCGGGGTCGTCGAGATGAACTGACGACGAGACGCGCCGACAGGCTTTCCGCCGCGTCGGGCGACGCTCGACCGGCTCACGAATTCTCGACGAAGCGGCGCGCCTGCTGGACCCAGCCTTCGCGCTGGATACGGCCCTTGAAGTCCAGGTGGTCGTCGAGGGCTGCGATGCCGGCGGCGTCCAGAGCGGCAATCTGGGCGAAGCTCGTATAGCCGAGTTGGTGGAGTTTCGCTTCGAGGGCGCGGCCGATCCCCTTGATGCGCTTGAGGTCGTCCTCGCGCTTGGGCGTTTGTGCTCGAGCCGGCGCAGCGTTCTCCTCGACGTCCGGGTCGGCCTCTTCTTTCGGCGGGGCGTGATCGCCCGTCGTCGCTCGTGCGCGTTCGTCCGACCTTGGGGGAGAGTGAATCTCGAGTGTGGTGGCGCTCCCGGTCCTTACTCCAGCCGCGTCTCGGCGGGTCATGTTCGTGCCGGCAAGGCCGAGGGCTGCGGACGCCTGGTCGTGATCGGCGATGGCGGCCCGTTCGCGTTCCAGCTTGCGACGGGCGCTCGAGCCGGCCGGAAGCTGGGCGATGCGCGCGTCGATGGCCTTCAGGCGCCGCTTGCGATCACGCTCCGCTTCATCGGCGGGTGATGTCAATCGCGGCGCTTCCATCTGGAAATGGGCCGGCGCTTCGTGGAGGGCGAGCGAGGGCGAGGGGATGTCGGCGAGAGCCGCGGAAGATGCGCCGACGATGGCGGCGGAGGCGATGGAGGGTCGATCGTCCTCGGCGGCTTGGCGGGGGCTGGTCGCCTTCTCGCGACGCGCGACCTCTTCGAGCTTTGAGACCTGAACCTGCAGGTCGCCCAAGCGCGCCTTCTCGTGCGCGAGAGCGGTCTTGGCGGAATCGCATTCACGCCGAAGCTGCGCACACTCGGCCGTGGCGGCGTCGGCACGTTCGAGAGCAGCGGTCGCTCGTCCCGTCTGTTCCTCGGCCTTTCTCTCGGCGGCCTCTATTCTCGAGCTGCAGCCCTGGTGCTCCTGCTGCAGCGCCAGCAGCAGCTCCTTGATCTCGCGATTGTCCTCGTTCGCGTCGGCCAGTTCCGCTTGAGCCGCATCCACGCGTCCCTGCCAGTGGATCTGGGTCTCGGCCAGATTGGCGTCGACGCGCCGCCCGAGCAGGAACCACGACACCATGAAACCGACGATCAGGCCGATGACGACGCCCAAAAGCCAAGGCACGATGTCCACGGACACGCTTTCCACGACGATGCTCTCCCCTGCTTCGGTCACGACGCTCGCCGTCTCGACCACCCACACCATCCGCCCGCCTGCACCTTGCGTCCATATCACCTTTGAACGCCGGGCGTGATCGGCAGCGGGCGAATTCAATTTTTAACAGGAAACGCCAAGGCTGCAACCAACCGCGGCGTTGGCGTGCGACCGCTCAGGCACGCACGTCCGCCAAGATCATGTCGGCCGCTTTCTCGGCGATCATCAGGGTCGGGCTGTTGGTGTTTCCCGAGGTTATGCGCGGCATGATCGAGGCGTCGGCGACCCGCAGGCCGTCGATACCGCGCAGCCTGAGACGGGGATCGACGACTGCCGCCTCGTCGCTCCCGGGCCCCATGGCGCAGGTACCCACCGGATGGAAGATCGTCGTTCCGATGTCGCCCGCGGCCTCGACCAGCGCCGCATCACTCGTCAATGCCGCACCGGGTTTCAGTTCTTCGGGCGCATGCCGCGCCATCGCCGGCGCCGCCATGATCTTCCTCGTCAGGCGGATCGATGCGACCGCGACGCGGCGGTCCTCGTCGGTGCTCAGGTAATGCGGTGCGATCGCCGGGGGTGTCACCGGATCGCGATCCCGGACGTGCACGCTGCCGCGGCTGGTCGGTCGCAAATTGCAGACCGAGGCGGTGATCGCCGGGAACGCGTGCAGCGGATCGCCGAACCTGTCCAGCGAAAGCGGCTGGATGTGGTATTGCAGATCGGGAGTCTCGCGCGCCGGATCGGATCGGGCGAAGGCACCCAGCTGCGAAGGAGCCATGGTCAAGGGGCCGGCCCGGAAGAGCATGTAGTTCAACCCCATCGCCGCCTTATTCCACCACGATTGCGCTTGTTCGTTCAAGGTCACGGCGTCCTGCAGCGCGAAGATCGTGCGCAACTGCAGATGGTCCTGCAGGTTCTCGCCGACACCCGGCAAATCGTGGCGCACCTCGATGCCGCGGTCGCGCAGCAGGTCCGCCCGACCGATGCCGGAGACCTCGAGCAGTTGCGGTGAACCGATGGCGCCGGCGGCCAAGATTACCTCCCGCACCGCGATCACGCTCTTGGATATCCCGCGCTCGACATAAGAGACACCGGTGCAGCGCCGTCCGTCGAACAACAGGCCCGTGGTCCGCGCATGGGTGACCACCACCAGATTGGGCCGTCGCCGGGCCGGGCGGAGGAAGGCCTTGGCGGTCGTCCAGCGCACGCCGCGCCGTTGATTGACCTGGAAATAGCCGCAGCCTTCATTGTCGCCACGATTGAAGTCGTCGACCGGCGGAATACCCGTTTCGGCGGCCGCGTCGCGGAAGGTGTCGAGAATGTCCCAGGCAATCCGCGGCTGCTCGATGCGCCATTCTCCGCCGGCGCCGTGCCACGTGTCACCACCGCCGAAATGATCCTGCGAGCGGCGGAAATAGGGTAGCACGTCGTCCCATGACCAGCCTTCGTTGCCGGCCTGCCGCCAGAGGTCGTAGTCCTGCTTCTGGCCGCGCATGTAGATCATGCCGTTAATGGCACTGCAGCCGCCCAGGACCTTGCCGCGCGGATAGTTCAGCGCCCGACCGTTCAGCCCGGCCTCCGCCTCGGTCTTCAGGCACCAGTCGGTGCGTGGATTGTTCTGCGTGTAGAGATAGCCGACCGGCACGTGGATCCAGAAATAGCGATCCGACCCGCCGGCTTCGAGCAGCAACACCCGGTTGCGCGGGTCCTTCGACAGCCGATTGGCGAGGGCGCAGCCGGCGGTGCCGGCACCAACCACGACATAATCGAATTGCGGAGCGTCGGCGCTGTGCATGGGGTTCCCCGTCCCTCCCTGTTTCTCACGCGTCTTCGATCGTCGACGAGAAGACAACGCGAGGCGCGCCGAACGTCAAGGGCGGGTCACTCGCCGGTAGCCGCCACCGGCGCCGTTCGCGCGGCCACGCCGATACGCGGATTGACACGCCGGCAGAGCAGCGCCAGCGCCAGCATCGCGACACCGCTGCAGAAGAACACGACGGGGAGCTCGAAGAAGCGCAGCAGCAGCGAGAAGCTGCCGGGGGTGACGAGGTCGCCGGCATCCCGATAGGTCGCATAGACGGCGGTCATCTGTGCCCGCTCACGCCGCCGGACGGCGGTGAAGAAGAGCGTGTTGCCGACCGAATCGATGACGATCATGCCGAGTGCGGCCAAGACCAGGAGTCCGGCCGCGAGTTCGGGCAGATCGTACAGAAGCGCGGTTCCCGTCGTCGCCAGGGCGGACAGGCCGAACCCGAAGACCAGCATCGCGCGGCAGCCCAGCCGGCGGATCGCCCGTCCCCAGAGCGGTGCCGCGAGGATACCGAGATTGGCGAGCGAAATGAGCAGCCCGGCGGTAGCTTCGCCGAGCCCGCTCTTCACAGCATAGATCGGCATGTAGATGTAGAACATCGCCCACCAGCTGTAGCGGCCCAGAGCGACGATCCAGGCCGTCGCCAGTCTCGGTTGCGCGGCGTAACGGCCGATGTTGGCGAGCGGTCCAGGCGCGCGCCGTCGTCCGGGCACCACCGCGATCGACGGCGGATCGACCAGGCGCAGGTACCAGAAGAAGGCGAGCAGGGCGGCGCCGGCGAGAAAGCTGAGCAGATAGGACGCCAGGGGCGACGCAGCCTGCGCCAGCCAGATGCCCAGTGTCGGCCCGCCGATCCACGCCGCCGCCGAATAGAACATGCGCATCGGCTCGGAGCGTGAAAGGTCGTGTTTGGCGATCACGTCCATGATGTAGAGATTGAGACAGATTGTCAGCGTCACCACGCCCAGCACCCGGCATGCGAGGCCCGCCACCAGCCAGACCGGCGCGTCTTCGGTCGTGCCCAATGCGAAGGCCGCCGTGGCGCTGATCAACAACAGGACGCCGAGCGAATAGACGAGCCGCCTCGACGAATGCCGGACCAGCCAAGGGACCAGGAAGCTGCCGCAAAGGCCGCTGATGCTGCCCAGGAAGAAGAGTGTCGAGACCGCCTGTGCCGTACCCAGGATGCGAAAGGCCTCGAGCGGCAGAAGCGCCGTCAGCACGGCCCGGGTCAGGCTCTCCAGCGCGAACAGGAGCGCGAACGCCTCGGCACCCGGCACCGCAGCGCGCCTGAGCCAGACCGGCTGCCGGACGGCCATCGACTTCCACCTTGAACAAGCGGCTACCCAGGAGCCGTCCGCCGACGCCTAGCCGTCCGGCGTGCGCGCCGCAAGCATCGCCCGTCAGAAAACGTCCTGACCGCCGTTCACCGGAATTTCCGCGCCGGTGATGTAGGAGGACTGGTCGCCACAGAGATAGTAGACCGCGGCCGCCACTTCCTCCGGCGAGCCCAGCCGGCGAAGCGGGATCCGCTCGACCAGCTTCTCGGTGCCGGGCGAGAGGATCGCGGTGTTGATCTCACCCGGACAGACGGCGTTGACGCGGATGCCCATGTTCGCGAGGTCGGCCGCCAGCTCGCGGGTCAATGCCGTCAGCGCCGCCTTCGAAGTCGAATAGGCGGAGCCGGCGAAGGGATGGACCCGGTGACCGGCGATCGACGTGATGTTGACCACGGCACCGCCGGTCTTCGCCAGCATCGGTGCCGCGGTGCGGGCGAAATAGACCGGTGCCATGAAGTTGATCGCGAAAGTCTTCTGCCACACGCCCATGTCGCCGTCGAGGCAGCCGAGTCGCGATCCGTCTTCGGATTTGGGCGAATAGCCCGCATTGTTGACCAGTGCGTGCAGCTCCGCACCATTGAGGATGTGCTCGAGTTGCGCCATCGCCTCGCTCAACCTGGACGTCTCGGAGAGATCGGCGGTGATGTGCGCGTGGCGTTCGTTGCGCGGACATTGCGGTGGCACCACCTCGCGCGAGCAGGTAATCGCGCGCCAGCCCTGACGGACGAAATACTGCGCCGTCGCATGACCGATGCCGCGCGAAGCGCCGGTGATGAAGACGGTTTTACGCTGCTGCATGACGCCCGATCCCGATTTCGCGCCGCCATGAGAATGCGACGGTTCGTTCTCTACACGATCCGGTCCGAGACCTCCACATGGACGCGTCCGGTGACACCGCAGAGCAGTTCGTAAGCGATCGTGCGCGCAAGGGCGGCCACTTCCTCGATCGCCAGCCCCCGACCCCAGAGCACCACCGGGTCACCGACCGCCGCATCGTCGATGCCGCCAAGATCGAGAGCGATCATGTCCATCGACACGCGGCCCGCCAGCTTCGCGCGCCTTCCGCGCACCAGCACCGGTGTACCCGAAGGTGCGTGTCGCGGATAACCGTCGCCGTAACCGATCGCCGCGATGCCTATTCGCGTTCTGGCCGGCGCCGTCCACGTGGCGCCGTAGCCCACCGTCTCGCCGGGGCGTACGTCCTTGACCGCGATCAGACGCGTCGTGAGCGTCATCACCGGCGCCAGACCCTCGTCGTGACCCGCGCGGTTCTCGAGCGGTGAGATGCCGTAGAGCATGATGCCCGGTCGCACCATGTCGCCATGGGCATGCGGCCAGGCGAGCAGGCCTGCGGAATTGCAGATCGAGCGCGGCCCGGGAAGGCCCGAGGTCTCCGCGTCGAACCGGTGCAGCTGTTCCCTCGTCCGCGCCCTTCCGGCCGCTTCGTCGGCCGACGCCAGATGGGTCATCAGGCCGATCCCGGCGACGCTGGTGCAGCGGGAGAGCCGTTCGTGATGGTGTCGCGCGGTCTCGGGCCGAAAGCCCAGCCGGCCCATGCCGCTGTCGATCTTCAGCCAGGTCCGGAGCGGTTTCGCCAGCGATGCGGTCTCCAGCATCCGGGCCTGTCCCGGCTCGTGTACGACGATCTCGAAATCCTGCGTCACGCAGGAGGACAGCTCGGACTCTTCGAACACGCCTTCGAGCAGCAGGATGGGCTGTCCGGCCCCGGCCTCGCGCAGGGAGAGTGCCTCCTCGATGCAGGCGACGGCCAGTCGGGGCGCCGCATCGAGCGCCGGCAGCAGGCGCGCGGCACCGTGACCATAGCCGTTGGCCTTGACCACCGCCGTCACGGATGCCGGACCGGCGAGCGTGATCGCCCGTGCCAGATTGGCGCGCAAGGCGGCGAGATCGATCAGGGCGCGGGCAGGGCGCATGCGGCAGCCTTTCGCTCGAGGGACGCCTCGCCGATAGCCCCGGGCGCGCACCGTCCGCAAGCGCGTCGTTCACAAGCGGCGCCAAGCGTCTTATGAGCCGTGGCAGGCGAGGCGAACGCGAGAGGACGACGAGATGAACGCACCGGGTATCCTGATCGGCTGGCCGAACCGGCCCACGGCCATGGCGCAGCTCGAAGAGACCTATCGCTGCTGGCATCTCTACAAGGCCGACGACAAGGAGGCCATGATCGCCGAGGCGGCGCCACACGTGCGTGGCGTCGTCACCAGCGGCGAGAGCGGCGTGTCGGCCGCCATGATGGACCGTCTTCCGAATCTCGAAGTGATCGCCTGTTTCGGCGTCGGCGTCGACGGCATCGACCTCGAGGCGGCCCGGGCGCGCGGTGTGGTCGTCAGCAACACGCCGGGGGTCTTGAGCGAGGACGTCGCCGACATGGGCATCCTCCTGATGCTGGCCGTGATGCGCCGGCTGCTCGAGGCCGACGCCTATGCCCGCAGCGGTGCCTGGCGCAGCGGCGGGCCGTTCGAGCTCGGCCGCAGCCCGCGTGGCAAGACGATGGGCATCCTCGGCATGGGGCGTATCGGACAAGCTCTCGCACGGCGTGCCGAAGTGCTCGGCATGAGCGTCGTCTATCACAATCGCAACCGGGCGGACGTGCCCTACGACTATGCCGCCACGCCCGTCGATCTTGCCAGGCGCGCCGACGTGCTCGTCGTCTGCTGCCCGGGAGGTGCGGCCACCCGCAACCTGGTCGACGCGGCGGTGCTCGAGGCGCTCGGCCCCGAGGGCTGGCTGATCAACATCGCCCGCGGCTCGGTGGTCGACGAGCCGGCGCTCGTTCGCGCGCTCACCGAGAAGAAGATCGCCGGCGCTGGCCTCGACGTGTTCGCCGACGAGCCGAACGTGCCGGATGCGCTCGCGGCCATGAAGAATGTCGTCGTGCAGTCGCACCAGGCCAGCGCCACGGTCGAGACACGTGATGCCATGGCCCAACTCGTCGTCGACAATCTGGCGGCACATTTCGCCGGCACGCCGCTGCTCACCCGGATCGCCTGAGCCGACAGTCGCCCCGATCGTCCGCCAGCACGCGTAAAACGCGAGAATAGCGCCCGCCGTTAACCTTAACGAAAGGTTTCGAGCCTCTAATGGCGCCCATCGGCAAATGTTGCCGGGGCTGCCGATTATGGAGGTTCTCACATGGCGCGCATTCTCGTCGCGGACGACGACGATCTGATCGTCGATCTCGTGCGCTTCACGCTCGAGGCCAAGGGCCACGAGATCATGGTCGCCAACGACGGCGACGAGGCGATTGACATCGCCACCACCGAAGAGCCCGAGCTCATCATCCTGGACGGCATGATGCCCGGCTCCGACGGCCTGCAGGTGCTGCGCCGTCTGGGGCAGGGCGGTGCGCCCTCGGTGCCGGTCATCATGCTCAGCGCCCGCAAGCAGCAGCAGGACGTCGTGGGCGGCCTCGAGCTCGGTGCCGAAGACTACCTCGTCAAGCCGTTCATGCCCGAAGAGCTCGCCATGCGGGTGAGCAAGGTGCTGCGTGCAAGGGCATGATTTCCCGGCTTTTCCACAGTCCTGATGCTTCGTCAGCAGAACTAAGCGGCCATCAGGCGCCATCAATGTTCACAGTTTTCCACCGGATCGGATGCCAACGTGGGTAGCTATCGACATGTTCGGCTGGCGTTGCTCGGCGCCTGTCTCGGTGTGCCGGCGATCGCCGTGGCCGGGGTGCAGATCAAGGGCGATCCCGTCGACGAGGGCGTGATCGGCGAGGTCGGCCCCCAGGATCTCGCGCTCGACGTGCGCGAAGAAGTGCGCATCCTGCGCGACGTGGGCGACTTTGATGCGGCCTCGGTCCGGCTGGACGAGGCGCTGGCGGCGACGCCGGACGATGTCGATCTGCTGTTGCTCCGAGGGCAGATTCTGGTCTTCCAGAACAGGCCGGCCGAGGCGGAGGCGGTGCTGGCGTCGGCCGTCGCCCGAGCACCCGACTATCTCGATCTGCATCTGACGCTGGCCCGTGCCCGGGCCGAGCAAGGCGAAATCGCGACCGCCCGGCAAAGTCTCGATCCCTTGGCCGAGGCTCACGGCGACCACGTGCCGCTGCGCATGCTCCAGGCCCGCCTGGCGCTGGCCGACGGCGATCCGCGGGCCGCGCGGGACTATTTCGAGCGGGTGCTCGCCGTCGAGCCGGCCAACGGCCAGGCGCTGCTGGGGAGCGGTGACGCCAGCCTCGAGGACGGACGGGTCGCCGATGCCCGGAACTATTACGAACGCGCCCTGGAGGTGCCGGGTGTCGCGTCGCTGGCCGCCCGCCGGCTCGTGGTGCTGGGTCAGCGTGCCGCACCCTTCGAGCTGATCGTCGATGCGAGCTACAGCGCGCTCGACGGCGGCCGGTCCGACTGGCGCGAGGCCCGCGCGACCCTCGCATGGGCGATCGACGAACGCTATCGGGCCTATCTCGGCTCGACGCTGGCGGAACGGTTCGACGAGACGGACACCATGTTCTCCGGCACGCTGGTCCGCCGGCTCGACGATCGCAAATCGGTGAATTTCGGTGTCGACGTGACGCCGGGTGCCGACTTCCTGCCCGAGTGGCGCGTGCGGGTCGGTGCGGATGCCGCCTTGTCGATCATTCGCGAGGAACTCGAGAAGACCGTGGCCTTCGGCGAGCTCGCGATCGGGGAATATCCGGACGGGCTGGTGAAGTCGCTCACGCTCGGCCTGACCCAGTATCTGGGCGACGGGTCGAGCTGGCTGACCCTGCGCACCGTCCATACGCTCGATGCGGACGGTAATTACGATCTGGGGCTCTCGGGCCGCATCGACTGGGGTCTCTCCGACCGCACCCGGCTGTTCGCGGGCCTGGGCCAGGAGATGGACCGCAGCGATCGCGGTGCCGACACCCTGCGCTCCGTCTTCGCCGGTGCCGAATACGACCTCTCGGACCGGTACGGCGTGTTCGGCAGCATCACGTATGAAGACCGCGACCGCGGCGTCGAGCGCTGGCAGGCGGGTATGGGGCTCAAGGTGAGGTTCGGCGAAGAATGATACTCTCAACAGGATTGCTCGATCGCCTGCTGCAGGCCATCTGGACCACCGCGCTCGTGCTGGTGGTGGCCGGTCTGATCGTCATGCTGGCGCTGATCTTCAGGCGGCGTCTGCAGGAATGGCTCGAGAGCCGGCGTGCGCCGCTGCGCAATGCCGCCCGCGCCGGGCTGATGAGCTGGCTCGATCGGGGCTTCATTCCGCCCAAGAGCCTGCTGGCGACGATGAAGCTGCCGGCTGACGAATTCGCCACCACGCTCGACGAAACGGCGCAGCTGGTGAAGGGTGCGGCCCGCGAACGTCTGGCCGAACTCGGCCGCGAAGTCGGCGTCGACGTGCATCTGCGGCGCAGACTGCGCGCCCGTCTCGCCGCCACGCGCATCCAGGCGGCACGGCGTCTCTCGCTGTTCGCCGACGACGAGAACCGCAGCGCGCTCGCCGCGGCGCTCGACGACGACGTGAAGTCGGTGCGGCTGGTGGCGGCCGAAGCGGCGTTACGCGCCGGCGCCGATTTCGACGGGGTGCTCGACCAGCTCTGGGACGATACCGCTCTAGCGGATCGGGGTGCCGCCCGGCTGTTCCTCGCCATGGCCCAGGGCTGGCCGGAGGCGCTCGCCCGGCGTCTCGACGTCCACGATCCGGCGATGCGCCAGTTACTGGCCCTGCAAGCCTTGGCCGAAGCCGGTGCCGTCGCCACCTGGCCGCGCATCCGGGCGATGCGCAAGGCGACTTCCGTGGCGCTGCGCGAGGTGGCGCTGCTGGCCCTCGTGCGTCTCGATCTGCCGGTTCTGCCGGGCGAGATCGAGGATGCGCTGGGCGACGCCGAAGCGCGCGTTCGCCGGCTCGCGCTCCGCCTCGTGCCGCGTCATCACCCGAAGATCGGCCGGGAGCGCCTCGAAGCACTGGCGGCCGACGAGGATACCGGCGTCCGCCGTGCCGCTGCCGCACTGCTCCCGTCCGGCGAAGAGGCCGGCTCCCACACCCTTCCTCTGGAGACCGCCCGTGCATGACTGGTTGCAATTCTTCTGGGAGCACATCGTCGCCGCCGCCCTGGGCGATCTGGGTGAGGTGGTCGCGTTCACCGTCATCGGCATCAGCATGACCCAGAACCTGGTCTACCTGGTGCTGCTGGTCGTGGCCTTCGTCGTCATGGCCACGCGCCAGTCGTTCCGCCAGTCACGCGCCTTGTGGAGCGGCCTGGTCGACCTCGCACCGCCCATCACCGTGATCGCCCCGGCCTTCGACGAGGAGGCGACCGTGGTGGAGAACGTCCGCTCGCTGATGGCCCTGAAATATCCGCGTTTCACGGTCGTTCTCGTCAACGACGGTTCCAACGACGGCACGCTCGGGGCGCTCGAGGCGGCGTTCGGTCTGGTGCCTGCCGACCGTGCGCCGCGCTCCGAGCTCGAGCACGCCCCGGTGCGCGGCGTCTACACGTCGCCGGCCCTGCCCAATCTGCTGGTGGTCGACAAGGAGAACGGCGGCAAGGCCGACGCGCTCAATGCGGGGTTGACCTACGCCGAAAGCGATCTGGTCTGCGCGGTCGATGTCGATTGCCTGCTCGAGGCCGACGCCCTGCTGCGTGTGGTGCAGCCCTTCGTCGAGGATCCGGATCACGTGGTCGCCATGGGTGGTACCGTGCGGGTGGCCAACGGCTGTGCGGTCAAGGGCGGTCGGATCAAGCGCATTGGCCTGCCGGGCAACCTGCTCGCCCGCCTGCAGACGGTCGAATATCTGCGCGCCTTCATGATGGCCCGGGTGTCCTGGGGCCGGATCGGCGCCTTGATGATCGTCTCGGGCGCGTTCGGCATCTTCCGTCGCGACGTGCTGATCGAAGTGGGCGGATACGACCGTCATACGGTCGGCGAGGATCTCGAGGTCGTAGTGCGCATCCACCGCTTCATGCGCGACCACGACCGCCGCTATCGCGTCGAATTCGTCCCGGACCCGGTCTGCTGGACGCAGGTGCCCGAGGAGCTGGGCGCGCTGGCCCGCCAGCGGGTGCGCTGGCAGCGCGGCGCCATCGAGAGCTTCGTCCGCCACAAGGACATGATGCTGAAGCGCCGCTACGGTCGCGCGGGGATGATCGGTCTGGCGCAGATCCTCTTTCTCGACATCCTCACCCCGCTGGTCGAGCTGGTCGGCTACGTGCTCTTGCCGGTGTTCTTCGTCCTGGGGGTGATCAACTGGGACTTCATCATCGCCTACCTGGCGCTGACCTTCGCCTTCGGCATCTTCATCTCGGTCGGCTCACTCATCCTCGAGGAGGTGGAGTTGAGCCGCTTTCCGCGCGCCACCGATCTGGCCCGCCTGACGCTGGTCGCCATTTTCGAGAACTTCGGCTACCGCCAGCTCAACAACTATTGGCGGCTAATCGGTCACCTGCACCATCTGCGCGGCAAGAAGGGCTGGGGCCGACAGCAGCGTCGGGCCTTTGCCGCCGGCTGACCTTTCACCGGGACGCCGGAGTCCGCGCGCCGTCACCTCTCGATGGTACGGCGCGCGGCCCCGGCTGTCGCCGAGGCGCGAACGACCCCATCCGCGCCTCGGCGGCTCTCTTCACAGATCGCACTTCTTTACGGATCGACGGCGGCGGATCAGCTCCGTACCACGCCCAGATGCGGCGCCCGATCGATCAACTGAACGAACGAACCGCAGACCGTTCCGGCGATCGCGCCGAATTCCGCGCCACCGTCGCCGCACGCTTCGAACAGGGCCGCGCCGCGCCGCTCGACCATCCGGCCCGCGGCCGTGAGATGGCCGCGGCAGCGCAGACCGCGCCGTGCCAGCGGTGTCGTCGCCCTCGCGCGCACCTCGACCATGCCGAGACTTCCGGCCTGCATGGCGCCGCGAGCCTCGAGCCGCACCGGCAGCAGGCCCGCCATCGCATGGCTCCGGCCGGTGGTGTCGATCGCCGCTTCGGCCAACGACAGAAAGCCTCCGCCTTCGGCATAGACGAAGGTGTCGCGCGCGGCCGCGGCGTGCAGACCCTTGACGAAGCCGCGATTGGTCGCGAGGCGCTCGAGATAGAAGCCGCAGGGCCCATCGGGGAGGTACACGGCATCGGCGTGCTTCGGCGGTGCCTCGTCGGCGAGTGGCGAGAAGGGCAGGATTTCGGCACCCGTGGCACGCCAGCCGTCGACCACCGAGGGCAGGCGGAACGAAAAGGCGTCGTCGTCGGCCAGCGCGATGCGCTGGCCGATCGGTGCCAGCGGCACTGCCGGACCGGCCATGATGTCGAGCGTCGCGGGCCGTGCCAGACGCATCAGACGCTCGACGTCGAGACGATCCGCCAGCGCCGCCTCGATCGCCGCGATCTCGGCCTCGACCCGCAGCCGGTTGCCGGCACCGGGCGGTCCGATCGCCGCGACGTCGAGCATCCGGGCCTCGGCCTGCTCGACCTGGCCGAGCACCGCCAGGGAAAAGCGGGCTTCGAACGAGCGGTGCAATCGCGCCGACTGCTGCGCGCCGGTTACGTTCACCAGGATCAGCCCGACGATGCCGACGTCGTCCCTTGCGCGCAGGAAACCATCCACCACCGCGGCGGCGGAAACGTCCTGCCCCGCTGCGTCGACCACCAGCAGAACCGGCAGTCCGAGCAGGGCCGCCACATCGGCCGCCGAACCCTCCTGGTCCGCGAATGGCCCCTGTGTCACGCCACGGGCGCCGCCGCCGGTTTCACCCCGGCTGGCAGGGAGAGCTTTCGGCAGGCCGTCGAACAGGGCACCGCTGCCGTCGAGCAGCAGCAGATCGGCATCGGCGCCGGCGGTGCGCATCACCGAAGCCAGCGTCTCCAGCCGCATGCTCCAGCCGTCGATCGTCGGGCAAGGGTATCCCGTGGCCGACGCCAGATGACCGGCGGCGGCGCGATCGGTGCCGATGCCCAGGGCCCGCACGCGCCGGCCGCGGCGCGCCACGAGCCGGCTCAATGCCATGGTGATGCCGGTCTTGCCGCAGCGGCGGCTGCAGCCGGAGACGATGATCGCGGGTGCGCTCATGACGTTCCCGTCATTGCTGGAGATGTCGTCCCGATCGGGATGGCCCAACCTAGCAGGCGCGCGACGGCCGCCAAACGGACAGTTGACGTCGTCGCATCATGGGTCGACCTGTCGTTCACCACGATCGCGCACCGGCCGGGCGAAGGACCATGAACGGGTGCCGGATCGTCGCCGCCGGTTCGTCGCATCCCGGTTCGTCGCATCGAAGAGGACCTCATGCTGCTGGTCATGGCTCTGGCAATTCCCGTTCTGCTCGTCTGCTCGGCTTTGACCTCGGCTACGGAAACGGCCATCACCGCCGCCTCGGAAGCCCGGATCAGACAGCATGCGCGCGCCGGTGAACGCCGTGCCCGGGTGCTGGCCCGTCTGCTCGCCGACAAGGAAGGTCTCATTGGCGCGCTGCTGGTCGCCAACAACATCTTCAACATCCTG
>JAGREO010000003.1 GCA_020446525.1 Geminicoccaceae bacterium
AGGAACTGCTTGGGGATGATCATGTCGGTGTCGACATTGATCATCGGCAAGGGTGCTGCGACACCTTCGAGCTTGGTGAACGGCTGCATGGCGATGTTCCGAGCATTGGGGTTCGAGCCCGAAGGCGCGCATCTCTCGCATTCCGGCACGCCGCGCGAGGCTCCGGCGAAGGGCCGAGCGGTGCTGCCGAGGAGGTTCTTAACGGCTGTCCGGCGAACTGTCCACGGAGGGCGCGTCGGGGGAAGCCGCGTCGGGAGCGCGCGCGCCGGGTGAGGAAGTGTCGCGGGGGGGCGCCGCGGGAGACGAGGCGGACGGGGCCGCAGGCGAAGCGGATGCGGATGCGGATGCCGCGGGCGCGGAGCCGCCCGAGAGGGCCCGTTCGGCCGCCTCGAAGCGCGGTGCGGCCTGCAGCATGGCGCGATAGAGCCGCTGGGCTTCCTCGCCCGATTCCTCGGCGGCGGCGCAGGAGAAACGGAAGTTCATGTCGCCGATGCCGACCACGTCGCCGAAGGCCAGAGGTGCGGTGGCGATCGGCTTGCCGTTGACGATCGTGCCGTTGGTCGAATTGTTGTCGGCGATCTCGAATTTCTCGCCGTCGAAGCGGATGTGCGCGTGCACCCGCGACGCCCGCGGCTCGTCGATGGCGATGGTGGCCTGATCGCTGCGCCCGATGGTGGCGTCGGCGAACGGCAGGGCGATCTTGCGGCCTTTCTGATCGCCGTCGACGACTTCGAGATAGGGCAGGGCCGCGGCATCGGTGGGCGCGCTCGCCTGAGCCGCCGAAAGGGCCGAAGCGACGGCCGCCTCGCCCAGACCCGATTGCCGCTTGAGTGCCTCCATCGCCGCCGCGTGGCGCTGTTCCATGGCCGTCAGCGCCGCGGCCTTCTCCGCCGCGAGCTTCGAGGCGAGCTCGTTGAGCGCTTCCTGCCGGCTCGCCTGGGCCTCGTCGAGCTGGCGCCGCGCATCGGCCAGTTCCGTGCCCAGCCGCTCGATCTCCTCGTGCATCCCGGCGGTCGAGGGTGCGATGACGGTCTGCCCGAGACTGTCGTCTTCGGGGATCATCTCCTTGAGCGCTTCGACCTCCTTGGCGTGTGCTTCCTGCAGCTTGCGGATCTGTGCGTCGGCTTCTTCGGCCCGGCGCTTGTACTGCTCGAACTCGGGCGGCATCTTGCCGCCTGCCACGGCCTTGAGCCCCTCGAGCTCCTTGTTGGCCTGCATCAGATCGCCGCGCAGCAGCTTGATCTGGTTCTGGGCGGCGCGCAGCTCGTTGCCGGTATCGGCGCCGCCCGCGCTCTTCCTGCCGCTCATCAGCCAGAGCACGAGGAAGAGAATCGCCACGAGGGCGAGGCCGACGGTGAGATAGAGGCCCGTCGGTCCGGCCAGAAAGGTCTGCGCTTGCTCCATGAGGCTCGAACGCTCCGTTGCTGTTGCGGTGTCCCTTGTCGCCGCTTTTCCTGAAGATCGGGTAAACGGGCGGTAACGGGAACCGGGTCAGTTGGCCTTGGCCTGGGTCGACCGATCCCGGCGATAGGCTTCCTGGACCTCGTCGGTGACGAACCACGGTTCGCCTCTGGCGTCCAGATAGAAGGCTCTCTGCTCCTCGAGATTGAAGGGACGCGAGCCGAGCCGGCCGAAGATGGCGATCTGATGGCCGGTCTCGTCCACCGCCCGGTCGCGATCGAGGCCCTTGGAGAGTGCGAGCGCCGGCCATGCGGTCTGCTTCCTGGCGATCAGCTCGGGCCGTGGCTCCGGGCTGAAGCCGTAGAAATTCGGCTGGCTCGACGGCGAGGTGAGCTGGATCACCTTGAGCCCGCCCGCACCGTCCGCGACATAGGCGAAGAGGCTGGCATTGGTGGTGCCGACCACCACGTCCCGGGCATCGACGATCTGCCCGCCCGCGTCGAACATCTCGAAGAGGGCCGGATGCTCCGGACGTTCGACGTCGACGATGGCCAGCCCGTCGGCGCCGTTGGCCACATAGGCATAGGTGCGGGCGACGTAGACCCGGTTGGCGTGGGCCAGCGGAACCGTCGCACCCTGCACGATGCGCGGGCGGTCGGGATGGGTGACGTCGACCACCTCGAGCCCGCGCGCCGTGGCGGCGAAGAGATAGCGGAACTGCACCGCCGTGGCCCGCACGTCGGACAGTTGGATGACGTTGGAGAGCTGCGGGTTCAAGGGATCGTCCATGTCGACGACGACGATCCCGGCATCGGCGGCGACGTAGAACATGTGGCCGGCGATGGTGAGGTGGCGCGCGCCGTTGAGGATACCGCCCTCGTTCCAGGTCATCGCGCGCTCGAGGAAGTTGTCCGACGGATCGAAGTTGGCGAGCGTGTCGATGTCGGTGGCGATCAGGCCTTCGACCGAATCGGTGATGAAGGCGTAGTTGTAGATCGGGTGGAACGGCTGCTCCTCGTTGGTCACCCGCATCAGCTCGCCCTCGTTGCGGCTCGGCTGAATGGGCTGGTTGGTGGGGAAGGCGACACAGGTCGCGTCCGTCGAGGCGATGTGCAGGTTCTGCCCGAGCGGCGAGACGGGTGCCGCGAGGATGCGGTCGGCCACGCCCTTGTTGGCGATGCTGGCGACGTCGTAGGCGGTGGTGCCGGACGAGCCCTGTGCGGCGATCAGATATTCACCGCGCAACTGCAGGCAGCGTGTCTCGCCGCCGGACTGGGTCGAGGTGACGAACCCACCGGGCTCGCCCGGCCATTCGATCTCGAGGCCGCGGTCCTGATGCGCCTGCCAGAAATCGGGATAGGCGTAGCGATGCAGGTAGCTGCCGATCACCGCCTGCGGCTCGTCCCACTCGGTGACGTTGATCGCCTGCACGCCGCCCGCTTCGCCGACATAGGCGTTGAAGCCGACGAAATTGACGAAGTTGGTCCCGTGCAGCAGCAGTTGCGCCATGATGGCGTTGTTGTCGTTGGCTTCCGAGAGGTGGCAGTCGGTGCAGGTCTTGGTTTCCTCCTTGCGCACGGTGTGCGGGAAGTGCGGTGCGAACGCCTGGCTCGAATAGCCGGAGGCCGCGATCGGCGGCTGCTGGACGTAGATGCGCTCGCGATTGACGTTGGTCGAGCTCAGCACCAGGGCCGACGACGAGCGCACCGGGGCGATGATGTGGTTCTTGGTGCTGTCGTGCTTGCCCAGCTGGAACATCTGGTCGCGCGCCACCTGGGGGTTGTAGGTGGCGAAGTTGCGTGTCTCGCCACCCTCGTAGTGGTGTCGCGAGGTCTTCCAGTTGGCCTCGATCGGAAGATGGCAGCCGCCGCAACTGGTCGTCCACGAGGTGTGACAGGAGAAGCAGGCCATCTCCTCGTCCTTGTGGGCGAGATCGGCGGGCTCGATCGCCGTGCCCCACTCGAAGGAGGTGCCCTCGCTCATCAGCTTCGCGCGCGCGGCCTTGGGATTGTAGCGGGCGTTGCCGGGCGTCACCGTGTCCTTGACGAGGCTCATCTCCCATTCGAGGTCGGGATTGACGATGCCGCGCTGATAGAGCTTGTCGCCGACCCACTCGAAGCGCCGCTTGCCGTCGGGATTGCGGATCAGCGAGAGGTCGCGGCCGCCGGGCGGTGCCGCCGGATTGGAGGTGCGCAGCGTCGGATAGGCCTGGGTCGTGCCGTGGCAGTCCTTGCAGCCGATCTCCACCGCGTCGCCCACCTCGCCGTAGAGGAAGCCGTTGCCGTGGCCGTCCTGGGCGAAGTGGCAGTCCACACAATGCATGCCCACGTCGAGATGGATCGACGACATGTGCACCGCCTGCTCGAACTTGTCGGGCGCGTCGTTGGGCACGATGTCGCCCTTCGCATCGAGCAGATTGCCCTTGCGGTCGCGCTTGAAGATGGCGCGGAAGTTCCAGCCGTGGCCGTGATAGTCGGCGAACTGGGTGTGCTCGGCCTGCGGGTTGACGTCGGTCCAGACGTCCTTGAGGAACTGCAGGTCGGCCCACTTGCCGCGCGGTGCGGCGGCTTCCGGATTGCGCTCGAGCACCTCGTGCATCTCGGCTGCACTCGGATATTGCTGCTCCTTGGGCCACATCAGGGGCGCGTCGGACTCGTAGTCCCACATCGTGTAGCCGAGATAGGTATTGATGAACATGTTCGGCTGATGCATGTGGCAGATCATGCACTGGCTGGTCGGGATCGCACGCGTGAAGACGTGCTTGATCGGGTGCCCGCTCTCATCCTTCGGGATGGTCGGATCGGCCTGCTGCGAGGTGCCCGAATGGCCGAACTTCGCGTAAGGGCCCGAATGGCGCGGATCGCGGTCGTTGGCATAGACCACGTGGCAGGAGCCGCAGCCCGAGGTTCGGTAGTCGCCGGGCTGGTCGTTGGTGCCGATGAACCAGGTGAAGGGGTCGTTGAGCCGGGTCTTGTGGATGTTGAGCACCGGGATCGACACCCGCAGGCCGGTTCCCTTGCCGCGATTGCTCTGCCTGATGTCCGGCCGGCCCGGCTCTTCGAGCTGCTGGATGCGACCCAGGGCGCTGGGGATGCCGATATCCGGGAACTGGCTGACGATGTTTCGCCCGCCGCGCTCGAAGACGCGGAAATTGTCGCTGACCGGAACGGTCTCCCATGCCGGCAGCGGCAGCATCTCCGGCAGGACGCCGCGCGCCGCCATCTTGTCGGTGATCTCGACCGGCGTCGTCAGCTTGGCCGGCTCGCCCTCCCTCGTATAGGCGCTGCCCAGGATGTAGCGCTTGAACGGCAGGATGCCGTTGTTGTAGGAGGCGCCGCCCCAAAGCATGGCACCGGTCGACATCAGGCTGCGCTCGGCCGCCTGGATCACCGGCTGATGGCAGGCCCCGCAGGCCTCGCGCGCGACGCGGTAGTCCGACGGATTGACGAAGCGGATATATTCGGGCGCTTCCTTGTTGAGCAGGGTGTAGGAGCGCACCGGATTGGCGCTGTGCGGATAGTGCCAGGTTTCGGGATAGCGCGGCTGCACGTGCGCCTCGTCCATCGCCGCCTTGTAGGCCTCGTCGGCATAGGCGGTGGCGTCCGGCTTGACGACGTTCGCATCACCGCCGTGGCAGTCGGTGCAGCCGAGGACGACACCGGGGCTGGCGTGCATCGTCTTCGCGTCGGACGCCGTGTGACAGGTCATGCAGCCGTCGGTCTTGGCGGCGGCCTGCGCGGGCGTCTGGGAGGCGGGTGCCGGCGGGGCGGTGACATGGGTGATGTCGCGCGGCTTCTCGCCTTCGGCGGCCCATGCCGGAGAACTGCCGGCGTTCAGCAGCAGCGAGCCGCCGATCAGAGCGTATGCCGCCCAGGTCGAGCTTTGCGTCATCGTTCGCTGCCCCATGATGAGTAGCCCCCGACAGGTGGTCATGGTCAGTAGGTGAGCACGATGTTGCCCAGGATCGAATAGAAGAAGTCGTCATTGTCTTCCGCGCCGAACAGCTCCTTGAAGCCGTCGCCGGGCAGCAGCACCGCACCGGAGAGGCGCAGCACGATGTTCTGGTTGAGCAAGGGCCGCCAGATCGCCGCCGTCGACAGATCCCAGCCGATCTCCTCGTCGATGTCGCCCTGGACACGCAGCGCCTCGAGCGACGAGGTATCGTTGAAGCGGAGATAGTTGGCGTTGAAGGACAGACGCACGGCGGGTGTGAGGTCGAGATCGGTTCCGGCACCCAGGAGCGTGATGCCGGGATTGGTGAAGTTCGAGCTGCCCTGCTCCTTGGAGTGCCGCAGCGCCGGCAGCACGCCGTTGCGTCCGTTCAGTCCGACGAAGCCGCCGCCGATGAACGGCACCTGCTGGCGTATCCAGTAGCTGGTGTCGGCGCCGGCGAAGATCGGGTTCTCGAAGATCGCGTCGAAGCCCTCGTCGGTCCCGTCGAAGGGATCGCTGTCGCCGCTGGCATAGAGCGCCGAGAGACGAAGACGGATCCAGTCGAAATCGATCGACGGCTCGGCCGCGAGGAAGAAGGCGCTGATGTCCGTCTGCCGGCCGGAGATGGGCGAATTGGAGTTCTCGCCGAAAGCGTAATAGGCCGAGGTGGTGAGGCCGAAGCGGCCGATGCGCCCGTCCATGTTGAGACCGGCATAGGTCACGTCGTAGTTGCGCAGCCGGGTCTGGCCCAGCTCGGCGGGCCGCGCCGGAAAACCGTTGGAATCGCGCTGCGCCACATCGTCGTCCATCCGGTTGTGGACGATCGTCGCCTGCGAGGTGAGCCCGAGGATCGGGAAGTCCTGGCGATAGAGATTGGCGATGAAGACGTGATCGTCGCGCGGCGCCTCGGAAAGGTCGACGAGGCCGGTGTTCACTTCTTTTTCCAGCCGCTGGAACCAGGCGAGATTGTACTGCCAGCGATTGTTGTCCCGGTTGCCGAAAAAACGGACGCCGGGATTGTTGTCCTGAAAAAGAAAGCCGCGGAAGTCCGTCGAGAAGGGCTGCACGCCGACACGCACCGAATCGAAATCGTAGCGGTCCGAGACGTTGCGGATGTGATAGTCGACGAATGCTTCGGCGAGGCCCAGATGGCTGTGGCTGCGGCTGGTACCCTTGGTCGGGTCGGTCTCGAGGAAGCGCTCCTCCTCCGCCTCGACGTAATTGTACTGGTAGGCGAAGGTCAGCCGGAACTCGAGATCCTGGGGCTTGAACGCGGTGTCGCCCTTGATGACCGAGACCGAGCCGATCAGGGTCTGCGCGAACAGCCATTGATCGGTGTCACCGAAGACCCCGGGCGGGCCGGTCTGGATGGCCACCGGCACCGGTGTCGAGCGCGGCTCGTAGACGGTGTCCGAGACCGCCGCCGCGACGAAGAACCAGTCGTCGAAACCGGGGATCGGCCGGTCACCCTTGAGCGTGTTCTGGTTGTAGGGATCCCACCAGCGTTCGTTGACGCCGAGGCCTTCGACGATCCGCCAGCGATCGGGCACCGGCAGGAAATCCTGCGGAAACGCCTCGGGTGGCGGTGCAGGCACGGAAAGCGGATCGATATAGGGCTCTGGTTCTTCGGGCTTGGGCTGGGACGGTCCCGGACGCCGCTGCAACTGGGCGATCAGCAGCCGATCGAGTGCGGCGCCATGCACCTCGAGGCCCTCCGGCAGATCCATGACGGCCGGGGCCGCGGGCTTGGGCGCCGGCGGGGCGATCCGGGCGGCTTGTCCGTTCGCCGCGAGTGCGATCGCCGCGCTCATCGTGCAGCCGAAGGTGAGGGCGGTCGTACCGAGCCTGCGCATGGTCACAATCCCGAGCAGACGTTCTGCGCACGCGATCGGATGAAGGGCTTGTAGGGGCACTGAACGTAGCGAAGGGTGACGCTGCGCGGCTTCAAATTGGGCGAGCGGATACCCTTGGGCGCATTGCCCACACCGGTGCCGAGCGCGAGGCCGGCGCGATGCGTGCCGAGGAAGGCCGTCATGTCGTCCTGATCGATGCCGTCGCCGGACACGCCGATGGCACCGATGTGCGTGTCGCCACGGAAGATCGGTACGCCGCCCGAGAAGATCTGCAGGCCGTTACCCACCAGGGCCCCGCCGACGCAGCCGGCCGGCGCGTCACCGTTGCCGTTCTGCACGAAGCCGAGATGCTGCACGATGATGTCGAGCCCCGCATCCACCTGCAGGCCCGTGCGGAACGGGCTCCACTGCGAGAACGGCACGCTGAGCGGGCCGTTGGACTTGCCGTTCTGGCCGTCGGGAAAGAAGGGACGGTCGATATTGCCGACCGCACGCGACGAGAAGGCGATGGCGCCGTCGAAGGCGGTCCGACCGAGGAACGCATCGGCGGCGGTGACGTAATCGGCGAACACCACGCCTTGCGCATTGTCGGGCAGGCCCTGGAGGATCGTCCGTGCATCGGGCCGGGTGAAGAAATTGGCTGTACGCGCCTTCTGCAGCGACACGTCGATGCCGAACACCGGCCCGTCGGCGGTGCGTGCGATGCCGAGAATGTTGCCGCTGGTGTCGACCACCGACACCGTCACCTCGACATTGCTGTCGAGCGGCCGGCGGATCTGGGCGCGTGCTGAGAGCGCCACGCCGAGCGCCTGGTTGAGCAGCTCGATGACCTCGGCCTGGGTGAGCGCGCCCACGGCCGGCGTGGTGCCGGCGGTGGGCGGGAAGCGGTTGGCGCCGGCCGCGGTGGCGAGAATGCGCACGCGCGGGTCGGGATAGAAGCCGTCCGGATCCGGCAGGATGCCCGAGGTCGTGAAGCCGAAGGCCTGTCCGGCGATCGGTGCACCGGCGTTGAAATAGCCGTTGACCGTCGGGAAGCTGCCCGCGGTGCCGAGATCGACGGCCGCGGCGGACGCGGTGCCGGTGATGACATTCTTCAGACCGACGTCGGAAAAGCGCAGGCTGCGTCCGTCGACGGCGATCCGGCTCGCCTGGATGCCCTTGGGTGCGGAAAAGCCGCGCGTGCCCGCGGTGGCGATGATCTCGTCGACGTTCCGATCGCGGTTCCGAATGTCGCGGTCGATGGTGTAGACGCCGTTGGCTTCGACACCGATGGCGCCGACGAGCGTGCCGTTCTGGTAGAGGGGCAGTCCGCCGGGGTCACCCGAAAGACCGAGCGGCGAGCGCTTCGGGCCGATCGTCGCGTCGATCGTGCCGCCGGCGTCGGAGGCGAAGCGCGCCGAGAGGTCGGAGCAGGGCAACTGACTGATCTGCACGCCGAAGAGCGGTCCGCCCTCGAGGAACTTCGAGCCCGGATTGAAATTCTCCTGGACGATCTGGCTGGCGGTGCGGGTGCTGAAGGCGTTGCCGCCCGACGAGAGATAGGCGCCCGTGACCGCCTTGGCGATCGCCGCGGTGGTGCTCGGCACCGGCAGGTTGGCCAAGCCCGCCGGATCGTTCGCCACGCCCGCCGGCGAGAGGACGGTGCGTCCGGCACTGACGGTCGCCGTCGGCGGCGCGCCGGTCATCTGATAGACCGCCAGCACGTTGCCGACCCGGTCGGTGACGGCGATGGTCGCCGGCTGCAACCGCGCCTGTGCCTCGGCGATGGCCTGCCGCACGATCTGCTCGACCTCGGCCGCATCGAGGTTTTCTTCGGCCGGGATCACATTGGCCCGCGCACCGGCGGCGGCCAGCAGGGCGGCCAGCAGTGCGCCGATCCGCAAGGAGTGCGATCTCCATGAACGCGTGCACGGCGCAGGACGCGAAAACGTCGTCATTGGATCGATCCCCCTTGGTGCGGCTTTGGTCGGGCTGGCGGCGGTCAGGCTAGAGGCGGCTCCCGGGCCGGTCAATCTGGCGACCCGTTCTTTCACGCGAGAGGCGATGTTGCACGTGCGCGTCATCCGCCCGCTCCATCGTTCGGCGGCGGCGCCGGCCCGTCCATCGGTGCCGTGCCCGCCGTTTGCGCCGGCTTGCCCAGAGGTGCGAGATCGTCGTCGTGATAGATGTGGCACATCACGCACGGCGACGGGATCGACGAGGCTGCCTGCTCGCCCAGATGGCAGTCCCGGCAAATCTCGATCTTCGGCATGAGCACGTCGCTGCTCGCCTTGGAGGCGGTTGCATCGTGGCAGTCGCTGCAGGCCATGGTCTCGTGGCTGCCGTGATGGAAACGGGCCTTGGGTTCCCAGACCTTCGCAACCTCGATGGGCGCCACTTCCCATTCGCCCGACGCCGTCTGCTCGGGCGCCGTGGTGACGTGGCAGACACCGCAGAGCCGGGCGCCGAAGATGCCGTCGAGCACCTGATCGACCTGCCGGCGGGCGGCGGCCAGCGTGTTGCGCCGCACCTCGGCGGATGTCGTCTCGCCGCCGGCCCGTCGACGCGTCGACTGGCGCTGTTCGGGCTGATCCTCGATCCGGGTCAGCGCCTTGGCGATGTAATAGTCGTTGATGACCGCGATGACCTCGTCCGGCTGACCGTGCGGCAGCACACGGCCGGGTGCCTCGGAGTCGAATTCGAGCCGGTGGCAGTCGGCGCAATGGTCCTGCATGTTGACCTTGGCCATGGTGTAGCCGCCGGGCTCGGGCAGATGGCAGTCGGCACAGACCAGCTCGTTGCGCCCCTCATACTGCTCGAGGCGCGCGACGAAGTCGGTCACCGTGCGCTTGGTGTCGGGGCCGATGTGGAGATTGTGCGGGAATTTCAGGTTCGACCGTTCCTGCGGAAAGTCCGGCGCACCGAGCGTCGCCCGCTCGATCGTGCCCGCCGCGGGATCGACGACCACCGACGGCCGGAATTCCGGATGGAACGTGCCGAAGTCCGCCGCATCGAGCAGGGTCGTCTTCGGTTCGTCCGCCGCCAGGGTCGCGTGACAGTCGGCACAGAGCGCCTGTTGCCGCGGCACCACGCCGTCCGCACCCTGATGCTCGGCGTGACAGCCGACACAACCGCTCTCCGCGGCGTCGGCGATGGTGAAATCGGCCGGGGTGAAGTGATGGCCGGTCGAGGCGTGGCAGGCGGTGCAATCCTCGTCGGCGGTCGGCTGGAAGGCGACCGGGTGACAGGCCTCGCAATTGTCGGCCAGGAATTTGTGGCTCGCCGACAGTTCGCCCGTGATCCAGACATTGTCGAGCGACGCCAGGCGAGGCATCGAATTGCGATCGCCCTGATGGCCCTTGGCGACCAGATAGGCGCCGACCGGCAGGACCAGGGCGACCACCAGGCAGACGAGGAAGAAGGCCCAGGAGATGCGCCGCTTGGAGAAGAGGGTCTTGTCCAGCGTCATCTTGCCGGCGGGGATCAGCCGACCGAGCAGTTCCTCGCTGCCGATGGTCGTGACTTCCAGGCCGAGCGTGACGTCGACGTCGGGCTCCGGCGGCAGCATCTTGAGGGTGTAGGGGCCGATCTCGACCGGTGCGCCGTCGCTGAGCAGCGCCCGGTCGGTCTCGACGCCGTGCACCTTGAGCGGCGCCTCGCCCTGCGTCTCGACGACGATGTCGTCGTCCCTGAAGGAGAGGAACGCTTCGGTCTCGCGTGCGCGGATATCCTTGAGCTGGATGACGTTGTCGGCGCCGCGGCCGATACCGATCGCGCCGTAGGGCAGCTCCACCACCTCGTCCGAGCGACGCACCCGGCCCGAGGGGTTGTAGATGGTGTGGCGGATCCTGCAGCGTCGCACTGGTCGGTCAGCCCCAATAGAAGAAGACGGCGATGATGTGCGCCGTGAGCGTGATCAGGAGCGCGAAGGAGAGCGGCACATGGATATAGAGCCAGAGATCCATCAGCGCCTTGTAGCGCAGGTCGCGCCGTGCCCGCTGTACCAGCTCCTGCTTGCGGCCGAGCGTCTGCACCAGTTCCGCCGCCCGTTGTGCGGTGCGCGGGTCGAGGTTGCGCGCGAGGTCGCGGGCGCGGGCGATGGCGCGGGCCGTGCCGCAGTTCGGATCCCGGGCGGTGACGATCCGCCGGAACGAGCCGCCGATGCGCGTCTCGTTCTGGCTCATGCGTACCAGGTCCGCGAATTCGTCCGACAGGCCGAGGGCCACGTTGGCCGCCTCGCCGTCGATCTCCACGATCTGCTCGGCCATGGCATCCAGCGACTGGCTCCGGCGGTTGCCGGTCATCAGCGTCGGCACCCGGACATAGACGAACAGCCCGGCGATGCCCGAGAGGATGACCAGGATCATCAGCGCATAGGCGAGGGTGTGGATGTTCCAGCCGAATTCGAAGCCGGTGTGCAGCGTGGCGACGACGATCAGCGCCAGACCCAGATAGACGTGCGCCGAGAGCCAGCCCTTGAGGCTCCAGTTGCCGGGGCCGTAGCGTCGCTTGCGGATACCGAGCCACATCAGCCAGAGGATCAGCAGCGCACCGATCGTCCCCAGCGTATAGCCCAGCCAGGTGCCGCCATTGTGGCCGGCCGGCGGCGCCATGACGAAGAAGGGCAGCAGGCTGAGGATGGAGAGGCCGATACCGAGCTTGAGCCAGCGGAAGCGGCGATATTCGAGAAAGCTCTCATGCGTCGCGGCGGCGGTCACGAGCGGCCTCCCATCGACTGGAAATAGTCGGCCGGGTTGACGCGGATCGCGGCACCCGTGGGACAGGCGCGCACGCAGGCGGGGCCGCCCTTGACGCCCCGGCACAGGTCGCACTTCTTGGCGAACTTGGGCAGCTCCTTGCCGTCCTTGTCGACCTTCTTCATCTTCAGGAGTGCTTCGTCCTCACCCGGGCCGGGTCCGCGACCGAAGAGCAGCCACTGCAGGAGGCCGGGCTTCTTCGGGCCCGGTACCGCCATGCGGATCACGCCATAGGGGCAATTGGCGGCGCAGTTGCCGCAGCCGATGCAGGTATTGTCGATCCAGACCTCGCCCTTCTCGTCACGATTGAGCGCGTTGGGCGGACAGTCGGCCATGCAGTGCGGGTTTTCGCAGTGCCGGCAGGAGATCGGCACGTGGAGGTTGCGGAAGGTCGGGCCCGCTTCCCGATCGAGCCGGGCGATGCCCTCGTGGGTCTCGGCGCAGGCCTTCTCGCAATTGTCGCAACGCACGCACAGGGCTTCGTCGATCAGCAGCGCGTTGGTGGCTTCGCCGATGCCCTCGCCGACGAGGAAGTCGGCGACCGCACCGCGCCACGGATCCTGCTGATAGGCCACCCCGCGCAGCACCCGGTCGTGCACCGCCTGATCGATCTTGGTGCGCAGGTCCGGCCTGGCGTCGAGGAACGGCTTGAAGACGCTGCCGTCGATCTTCAGCGCTTCGGTGTCGATCGCCGCGGTGACGGTCGCGGTGCGCGGCCGGTCGTAGAGCAGCGCCATCTCGCCGACCAGGCTGCCGGCCGGCTCGACGCCGAACACGGTCTCCTTGCCGTCGGCGTGCGAGGAGATCGTCACCGAGCCGGAGCGAATGAAGTAGATGCTCTTGTCGTCGGTGGCGCCTTCCTTGATGAGCGCGTCGCCGACCGCAAAGCGCTTGACCTCGGCAGTATCGAGAAGCGGTCCGAGATCCTGCTCCGTCAGCTCACCCGAGAGGCTGTCCTGCAACTGGCGGATGACGACCGTCCGCTCGAAGATGTCGCGCGCCTTGGGCGAGGAGGCGAGCAGCTTGACCACCGAGCGGCGCGCCATCTCGATCAGCACGCAGTCGGTGGCCGCCTTGACGTTGGAGATCCGCCGCTGGCCCGAGGTGAAGCCGACGTCGCCGATGAAGTCGCCGGTCGTACGGGTCACCGTCTGCGTCGCACCGCGCTTGTCGGTCAGATCGAGCTGCACCACACCGTCGCCGATCAGCAGGATCGTGCCGGCCTTGCCGCTGGTGCGGGCCACGGGCTCGCCGGCGAACAAGAGATGCGCCTCGCTGTCGAGCAGGAACTCGCGGAGCTGCAGGGTCGTCAACTCATCGAACAGCGGCAGTTGCTGGCGGATCAGCTCGAGGGCTTCGGAAACCGGCGGGCGGCCGGGCAGCCCCGCCAGCTTTTCCGCCAGCACCGGCTCGTCGGCCGGCTCTACCGGATTGCCCGAGATCGTCTCGATGACCTCGTAGCCCTGGTTCATGCACTGCTTGATGACCGCCGCCCCGGCCGGCGCGCCGATGACGTAGAGGCCGGGGACGTTGGTCTCGTAGGTCAGGCTCAGCTCGGGGATGCGCGCGTTCTTGTCGGCTGGAAACCTGATGCCGCAGCGCTCGAGAAAGCCGCGCGGCGGGATGCCGCCCAAGCGTGCGATGACGCGGTGGCAGGCGATCTCGCGGCTGCCTTCGGGCGTGCGCATGACGATCTTGCCGGTCTCGATCTTCTCCGGACTGGTGCTGAAGAGGATGTCGAGATTGTCGCCTTGGTTGGCCTTCTCGACCGCGGTGATGTTGCCGGCCTTGGCGCGCGCCCATTCCGGCCGCCGGTAGGCGATGTAGACCCGGTTCTGCCGGGCCAGGGCGACCGCGTTCTCGATCGCCGAATCGCCGCCGCCGATGACGACGATGGTCTCGTTCTCGAACGCCTCCGGATCGTCGAGCTGATATTGCACGTGCGGCAGGTCGTCGCCCGGCACGCCCACCTTGCGCAATTCGCCCTGATCGCCGATCGCCAGCACAAGGTTGGCCGCCTCGACCACGTCACCGCCCTGCAGCGTCACGCGGAAGTTGCCCTTTTCGCCCTCGATCGCCTGGACGTTGGCCCCGTAGCGCAGATTGACGCCGGCGGCCTCGGCCTGCTCGCCCCAGATGCCGAGGATTTCCTCGCGCGAGCCGGCGGCGAACGAGATGTCGCTGCGCAAGGGCAGGTTGTCAGGCGTCGCCATGACATACTTGCCCTTCTGATAGCGCTGGATGGTCTGGGCGTAGATGTCGTGGCGCTCGAGCACGATGTGCTTCATGCCGCGCTGCGCCGCCCGCGCGCCGGCGCTCAGGCCGGCCGGACCGGAGCCGAGGATCGCCACCTCGTAGCGCTCGGTCATGCGGCCCGTCCGCTCGCACGCGACGTCATCGCCACGGCTCGTCGTGCCCGATCAACACCCCTGATCAACACAATCGTCCCCGCATCGCGTCATCTGTGTGATGGCCTCATCTTCGTCGTGGGGCCTTCGTCGATCGAACCGCCCGGGCGGCCGGCGCACCGAGGTCACGAACCGCTGGTGGCGATCCGCTTGAGGGCCTTCAGATGCACGCTCGGGCGGTACTGCTCATCCTTCGCCACGGCCGCGTAGAGATCGTTCATGATCTGCTCGAAGCGGCCATATTCGGCGTCGCTCAGGTCCCCTTCCGCGCTCATCGCCTCGACCACCGTGCTGATCGCCATGGTGGTCTGCTCGGCCGCGACGTAATCGACATATTCACCGCGCACCCCTTCCTGCACCAGGCCGTCGAGGATGCGGCGCATGATGGGCTCGTCGAAGGTGGTACGCTCGAAGGTCGCGATCGCCTCGGCGGTCGCCTCGCGCAAGGCGGCCGCGGCGTCGCGCCAGGCCTTGGCACCCTGCTGGCTGGCCTTGTGCAGGGCGCGCCCGCGCTGGGCGATGGTCTTGGCCAGTGCCGGATCGACCGCCTCGGCGGCGATGCGCAGCATGATCAGGTTGGCGTCGTTGAAGCGGACCACGCCCGGACCCAGTCCGAGACTGGCGCGCTCCTGCCAGCGGGCGGCGCTCATCGGCTTGTGACAGGCGTGGCAGTCGAAGAAGAAGAGCTCCGGGAAGAGGCCCGTCTGTCCGTACTTTCGGCTGACCACGAGATCGAGCACCTGCTCGAGCGCTTCGGCCTGACCGATCGCCCATACCTCGGCGCCGTTGGGCTCGCCCTTGCGCTCGATATAGTCGTCGTCGACGCGGTAATGCGCCGGTTCGATGGCGGTGAAGGTGTCGAGCTCGAAGGAGAGACGCGGATGGCCGGCACCCATGATCCGGTGCGTCGCCAGCTTTGTCTCGTCGCCGATGTGGCAGGACAGGCAGAGCTCGGCGCGCGCCGCGGGATCGGAGGTGGGATAGAGTCCGAGCGCCAGATTCTCCTCGTGCTGCGCCCGTCCGCCGTCATCGGCGGTTCGTTCGCCGCCGGTGTGCGGGCCGATCCAGCGCTCCGAGCCGCCGTGACAGGCTTCGCAACCGACGCCGTCGCTCAATTGAAAACGCGGGCCGCGGCGTTCGGGCGGGACATTGTCGGCGTGACAATCCAGACAGATGTCGGCGGTCGAGGCGTCGTCGAGACCGAGGTTGCGGGCGATGCGCTGGGAGAGATCGTCGAACAGCAGATTGTAGGCGTCGGCATGCTTGTCGCGCTTCTGCCAGGTGGCGAATTCGTTCTGCAGCACCGTCGTGCCGTCGAGCGGATCGACCGCGCCGTGACAGGTCGAACTCGCACAACTCGCCACACCGAGATGCACGTCATCGCCGTACTGCGGCACGGTCTGCGCGAGAATGGTCGAGGAGGCCGCGATCAGCACCGGCAAGGCAAGAACGACGCAGCCGGCGGCACCGACGAACCGCCGACGGGCACCCGCCACGTCGACAAATCCAACCACTGCGCCCGTGTCAGCCGCCCCGATCGTCGTTCTCGTTCGCATGTCATACCTCCCGGTGGCTGACATGTTGCCGCAGGCCCGCCTGCATGATGATCCATTAAAACCCAATGACACGAATTTAACAACAGCCTCGATGCGAATGCCCGCCGTCGATGTGCTCATATCCATGGTTGATCCGACATTATTCCGCATGTCCCCGCCTCTGCGGCCCTGCGCCGCATTGGCGCAAGGAACCATCGGACAGGATCCGATCGAACGGGACTCAGCCCCCGCGCGGACGGAACGCGACCGGCGACACGCCGACGGAAGCTCCATCGGCGGCGTTCAGCCACGACAGGAGATCGTCCATGTAGCCGTCGAGCGGCTCGGCCACGTCGCGTGAGGCGTCGTGCAGGGGCTTGTCGGTCAGCGTCGCCACGAGATAGGCGGGGCCGAAAGGCGGGCTCGCCTGCCAGTGGCGCACGCCGTCCCGCCGTTCCGCCTCCTCGACGCCGATACGCAAGGTCTCGCCGGGCTCGATCCGATGTTCGGGCGTCATGATCTCCGGCAGCAGATGGTAGGCCTCGCCCGCATCGGTGAGCACGTCGAGCTGCAGATAGCCGCCGCGATCCGCGGGTGCGGTCACGTCGACGGTGATGTAGTCGCCATCGTACCAGGTGCCGTTCTCACTGTTGGTGATGATCCGCAATCCGCCGGTCCGCCCGTCGAGCGCATCGAGAACGGCGGCGGCGGCGAGACAGCCCGGACCGTCGTCACACGAGAGCTGCCGGGCACCAGAAGGCCGCTCGACGGCGTCGCCTTCGCTCGTCTCGGGTCGGGCGACCGGTGCGATGGCCGTGCCGTCCGACGTCGAACCGACCTGTGTACCGGTCTCCGACGGCGCAGGCGCGGCGGGAGGCTCCTCCGGTTCGGCCTGCTCGGCGGCCGGCGGTTGATCGGATGTCGCCACGTCCTGCGGCGGTGGCACATCCTCGACCGCCTCGGAGTCATCATCGCCCGCCGTGTCGTCGGGGAGCGCGCCGTCTTCCGGTGACGTGCCTTCCGGTGGCGTATCGGGAGCGGGCGTCGCCGGTGCGTCGGCCACCGCCGGTTCCGGAGTTCTTTCATTGGGTTGCATCAGCCACCAGCCGGCCGCGCCGACGATGGCGAGCAGGGCCACGCCGGCGAGGAGCTTGACGATCGTGCCCGAGGAGCCGCTTTTCGCCACGGCGTCGGAGGTCGGATGATCGCGCGGTGTCTTCGGTTCCGGCGCCTTCGGCGGGACTTTCGCTCCACCGGCGTCGGCCGGTTGCTTCGCTGCGGCGCCTGCGGCGGGCGCGGACGGTGCTGCGGTCGCGGGCGCTTGCGCCGGTGCCGCAGGATCGGGATCGCCCGGCCGCCAGTCGACATAGGCGGCCAGCCGTTCGGCGACGGCCGTGGCCGATGCCGGCCGTTCGTCGATGGGCCGGGCCAGCAGCTCGTTGACCAGCGCCACGAGGCCGGCCGGCGTTTCCGGGCGCAACGCGACCAGATCGGGCGTGGGGTCGAGCAGGATCGCGCGGAACAGCAGTTCACGATTGCGTGCGTTGAACGCCGGCCGGCCAGCCAGCATCTCGAACAGGCTGGCGCCGAGGGCGAACAGGTCGGTCTGCGGCGCCACCGGCTCGCCGTTGATCTGCTCGGGCGCCATGTAGCGCGGGGTGCCGATCAACTGGCCGTGCGTCGTCAGTTCGGTGTCGGTCAGTCTCTCGCGCTTGGCCGCACCGAAATCGGAGAGCATCGCCCGATCGGTCTTCAGGTCGATCAGCACGTTCGACGGCTTGATGTCGCGATGGACGACACCGCCCGCATGCGCCGCAGCCAGCGCCAGCGCGATGTCACGGCCGAGTTGAGCGGCGCGGGCGACGTCGATCTGCCCCTTGTCCTCGAGCCATTTGTCGAGCGACATCCCGTCGACCACGTCCATGATGATGAACGGGCACTCGGCGCTGGCGTCGACGTCGACCACGCGGACGATGTTGGGATGATTGAGACGGGCGGCGGCGCGCGCGTCTTCGAGGAAGCGCTCGACATACTGGGTGTCGTGGCGCGCCTCGCGGCGCAGCACCTTGATCGCCACCCGACGTTCGAGCAGCGGGTCGTGCGCCAGCCAGACGACGGCCATCGCACCCTCGCCGAGTTGTCGATCGAGCTCGAAGCGACCGAGCTTGTCTCCGGCCTTCAGTGTACCCGCGGCCTTGGTCTCGTCGATCGCGCTCAAGCGTGCTCCTCCACCGGGGCGACCAGCACCACCGTCACATTGTCGCGTCCGCCGGCATCGAGCGCCGCCTCGATCAGCTCGTCCGCCGCGGTGTCGATGTCCGCCCGCGCCGCCCGCTCCCCGATGACGTCGGCGTCGACGAAACCGTGCAGCCCGTCGCTGCACAAGAGCAGCCGGTCTCGCGGACCGATCCGTCCGTCGACCCGGTCGAGGTCGAGACTGCGTGCCGTGCCCACTGCGCGGGTGATGCGGTTGGAGAGCGGATGATGGCGTGCCGCTTCGGGCTTGATGGCGCCCGAGGCGACCAGCTCCTCCACCAGGCTGTGATCGCGACTGATCCGCTCGAGATCGCCGGCGGCGCAGCGATAGAGCCGGCTGTCGCCGGCCCAGAGGCAGGCGAAGCGGTCGCCGCGCACGATCATCGCCACCACCGTGCTGCCGCTCGGCCCGCCGGCGCGCGTGCCGGCGAGTTCCTCGTTGACGCTGCCGATGGCACTTCGCACCTTCGCGACGCTCGTCTCGAGATCGTCGTCGAGCGAGACCGCCTCGAGTTCGGATTTGAGAGCGCCGCTCGCCCGGTCGCCCCGGCTCAATCCGCCCATCCCGTCGGCCACCGCCCACAAGCCCGCTTCGGGACGTGCCACATAGGCATCCTCGTTGAGCTTGCGGACCTTGCCGACATCGCTTCGCGCGGCGCTGCGAAAACCGGCACCGCGCGGCGCCCCTGCCCGTGCATCGGCGGCGCTCATCGGCACGTGCCCCGGGATGCTCCGGGATCCGTCCGCCAATCGGCCGTCTCGTCGTGCTGGTCGACCAAGAATCTCTCCCCCGCGCGCGCCCGGGACGCCGCTGCCGCTGGAAACGGCACCCATCATAGCGCAACGATGCGGAGAACGCACCTAAAGGTGAACACCGCTCGCGGGGTGGCGAATCCGGTATATTATGCTATTGTCGAGGGCTGCGCAATGGACGGATGCATTGTCCGGCGGCGGCGGCTTGCGATACGTTCGCGTCGATGCCGGCGCATGACCGGCGGCAATTCGGCGAGCGGTCGGCTCGATCACGGTCAGGAGAAAACGCGATGCGCTATCGTTTCATCCCCCTTTTCGCTCTGGGCGCGGGCCTCGTCGCGACGTCGGTCGCGGCGCAACAGCAACCCACCTATTCCGCGGAGGAACTCGCCCGCATTCTGCAAGGTGGCGCCGCCGCGCCGTCCGATGGTGCGGCCGCCGGGGGATCGACCTTCTCGGCGGACGAATTCGCCCGCATTCTCGCGCCCAAGGGCGCCGGCACCGACGGCGTGCGCACGCGCGGCCTGACGGCCGGCAGCGGCGTGGCGCCGGGAAGCACCGGCAGCGGCGTGGTGCCCGATCTGCGCGTCAATTTCGAGCTCAACTCCTTCGCGCTGACGCCGGATTCCAAGGCGACCCTGGACGAACTGGCGAAGGCCATGCAGATGGACCAGCTGTCCTCGCTGCGCTTCGTCATCGGCGGCTATACCGACGCCAGCGGCAGTGCCGGCTACAACGAACGTCTGTCGGAAAAGCGCGCGGCGTCCGTCGTAGACTACCTCAAGAGCAAGGGCGTGGACCGCGGCCGGCTCGAGCCGATCGGCCACGGCGAGAAAGATCTGGCCGATCCGGCCAATCCCGAGAGCGGCGTGAACAGGCGCGTGGAGGTGCGCACCGGAAGGTGAACGCATCGGGCCGGTCTCGGGGTTCCGACCTTCGGGCCGGTCCACCTCGTCATCGCGTCGCAGGCCGCACCGGGGCCCGCGCTTGTTGCAACGCAGCATCGAGGGCCCACATCTCCCGCAGAACCTCCGTGAAACGCCGGAACGGGAGATCATCATGCCAGCGCGTGGGCTTGCAGACGCCAGTCGCGAACGAAACGCTCGTCGGGCGCGCGATCTGCCGGGACGCTACGAGGAACTGACTAGAGCGGGCGTGGCTAGGCCGCGCGATGGTGATCGTCGCCGGTCGCGCGCGGCGACACCGGCCATGGGCGACGGATTGGACTCCCATTCCGTCACCGCGTTCAGCGAAGTGCTCGATCGGGCCGTGCGCGCCTCCATGGCCCGGGCGACGGCGGGTTTGGCGCCCACGGCGATCGCCGGTGCGTGGCTCGACTGGGGTGTCCATCTGGCCAGCTTGCCGGGAAAGCAGTTGCGGCTGGCGGAAAAGGGACTGAGCAAGGCGGTTCGTCTGGGCACATATGCTGGACGGTGCGCCGCCTCGCTCGGAACGAGCGAGCCGTGCATCGAGCCGCTGACGCATGATCGGCGCTTCGACGACGACGCGTGGCATCGTCCGCCGTTCAACCTGATTCATCAGGCTTTTCTGTTGCACCAGCAATGGTGGAGCAACGCGACGACCGGCGTGCGGGGCGTGACGCCGGCACACGAGCGGTCGGTGGAGTTCATGTCCAGGCAGATGCTCGACATGGTCTCGCCGTCGAATTTTCTTCTGACCAACCCTGAGGTACTCGAGCGTACTTTTGCCGAGCAGGGTCGCAATCTGTTGCGCGGCTGGCAGAACTTGCTGGATGACTGGCATCGCACCTATTCGTTGCGCCCGCCCGCCGGTGCGGAGGATTTCGTGGTCGGTCGCACGCTGGCGACGACACCGGGCAAGGTCGTCTATCGCAACCATCTGATCGAGCTGATCCAGTATGCGCCGACCACCAAAGAAGTGCGGCCGGAGCCTGTGCTGATCGTGCCCGCGTGGATCATGAAATATTACATTCTCGATCTGTCTCAGCAGAACTCACTGGTCCGTTATCTGGCCGCTCAGGGTTTCACTGTCTTCATGATTTCCTGGCGAAACCCGGGGCCGGAGGATCGCTACCTCGGCATGACGGCCTACCGCGAGCAGGGGCCGATGGCGGCGCTCGACGTCGTACAGTCGATCACCGGTGCAGAGAAAATCCACGCCGCCGGCTATTGTCTCGGCGGCACCTTGCTCGCGATCACCGCGGCGGCGATGGCTCGCGACGGTGACGAGCGGCTGGCGTCGATGACGCTCTTCGCGGCCCAGACGGATTTCACCGAGGCCGGCGAGTTGACGCTCTTCATCGACGAGGCCCAGGTGGCGTTCCTCGAGGACATGATGTGGGAGCAGGGCTTTCTCGACGCCAAGCAGATGGCCGGTGCTTTCACCATGCTGCGCTCCGTCGACCTGCTGTGGTCGCGTATGGTGCGCGACTATCTGCTGGGCGAGCGCATGCCGATGATCGATCTGATGGCGTGGAATGCGGATGCCACACGAATGCCCTACCGCATGCATTCCGAATATCTGCGCCGGCTGTTTCTCGAGAACCAGCTCGCCACGGGCAAATACCACGTGGATGGCCGTACGGTGGCGTTGACCGATATTCGCGCGCCGATTTTCGCCGTCGGTACCGAAAAGGACCACGTCGCACCCTGGCGTTCGGTCTACAAGATCCATCTCCTGACCGACACGGACGTCACCTACGTTCTGACCAGCGGCGGCCACAATGCGGGCATCGTCTCCGAGCCCGGTCATCCGCGCCGTCGCTATCGCGTGGCGCATACCGGTGAGCAGGGGCCCTTCGTCGATGCCGATGCCTGGGCCGAGGTAGCGGTGCCAAAGGACGGCTCCTGGTGGCCCGAATGGATCGACTGGCTGGACGAGCGCTCCTCCGCGCCGGTCGATCCGCCGGTCATGGGGGCGGCGATCTGCGATGCGCCGGGCACTTATGTGAGGATGACCTGATGGCGATAGATCATCCCGCCCTGAACATCCTCCAGGGCAAGAAGGGCCTCGTCGTCGGTATCGCCAACGAGAATTCGATCGCCGCCGGATGTGCGCACGCCTTCAGGCGTGCCGGCGCCTCGCTCGCCGTCAGCTATCTGAACGAGAAGGCGATCCCTTGGGTCGAGCCCGTCGCCAGGGCCGTGGACGCCGAGATTTTCATGGCGCTCGACGTCGAGGCGCCCCGCCAGATGGAGGCGATGTACGCCGAGATCGAGCGCCGCTGGGGACGGCTCGATTTCCTCCTCCACGCCGTGGCCTTCGCGCCCAAGGACGATCTGCACGGCCGTGTGGTCGACTGCTCGATGGACGGATTCGCCCGTGCCATGGACGTCTCCGTGCATTCCTTCATCCGCATGGCACGGCTTGCCGAGCCGTTGATGACCGAAGGCGGTGCCATGCTGACGATCAGCTATTACGGTGCGGAGAAGGTGGTCGACCACTATAACGTCATGGGGCCGGTCAAGGCGGCGCTGCAGGCGGTGACACGCTCCATGGCGGCGGAACTCGGCCCCAAGGGCATCCGTGTCAACGCGCTCTCGCCCGGGCCGATCGCCACGCGTGCGGCATCCGGTATCCGCAATTTCGACGCATTGATGGACGAGGCCCGCGCACGGGCGCCGCAGCACCATCTGGTCACCATCGAGGATGTCGGCGCCATGGCCGCCTGCCTCGCTTCGCCCTACGCCAGATCGGTCACCGGCAACATCGCCTATATCGACGCCGGCTACCATGTGATGGCCTGATCCATGCAGTATATCGAGAACCGTACTTTTGATGAGATCGACGTGGGCGATACGGCGGAGATCGTCCGTACGCTCAGGACCGACGACATCGAACTCTTCGCCGTCATGTCGGGTGACATCAATCCGGCGCACGTCGATCCCGAATATGCCAGGGACGATCTCTTCAAGAAGGTGATCGCGCACGGCATGTGGGGCGGGGCGCTCATTTCGGCCGTGCTCGGCACCGAGCTTCCCGGTCCCGGCACCATTTATCTCAATCAGTCGTTGAGCTTCAGGCATCCGGTCGGGGTCGGCGACACCGTCACCGTGCGCGTCACCGCGAGAGCGAAGAACGCCGAGAACCGCCAGGTCACCTTCGATTGCCTGTGCCTCAATCAGGATGGTGCGGTCGTCATCCGGGGCGAGGCTCTGGTGATCGCGCCGAGCCTCAAGGTGCGTCGTCCGCGCGTCGTGCTGCCCGAGGTGCATCTGCACGAGCGCGGTGCGCGCTACGGTCAGCTGATCGAGGCCACACGTCCGTTGGCGCCCGTTCGTACCGCCGTCGTCCACCCCTGCGACCGCCTGTCTCTCGAAGGAGCACTGGAAGCGGCGAAGAGGGGATTGATCCTGCCCATCCTCGTGGGTCCCAGGGGCCGCATCAATGCTGCTGCGGCCGAAGCCGGGGTCGATCTCGGGCATGTGGAGATCGTCGACACGCCGCACAGTCACGCCGCCGCGGCGCGGGCCGTGGCCCTGGTTCGCGAGGGCCGGACCGAGGCACTGATGAAGGGCAAGCTGCACACCGACGAGCTGATGGAGGCGATCGTCGACCATACCACGGGTCTGCGCACCGAGCGGCGCATGAGCCATGTCTTCGCTCTCGACGTGCCGAGCTATCCCCGCCCGCTCTTCGTCACCGATGCGGCGATCAACATCGATCCCGACATCGACGTGTTGCGCGACATCGTTCAGAACGCGATCGATCTCGCCCATGCGCTCGGAATGGACGAGCCCAAGGTGGCGCTGTTGTCCGCGGTCGAGACGGTGACGCCCAAGCTGCCCTCCACACTCAAGGCCGCGGCCTTGTGCAAGATGGCCGAGCGTGGCCAGATCGAAGGGGGTCTGCTGGATGGCCCCCTTGCCTTCGACAATGCCGTCTCGCCGGCGGCAGCCGAGGCCAAGGGCATCCGTTCGCCCGTGGCCGGTCGGGCGGACATCCTGGTGGCACCGGACCTCGAGAGCGGTAACATGATCGCGAAACAACTGATCCATCTGGCCGGCGCCGATGCCGCCGGTATCGTGCTGGGTGCCCGCGTGCCGGTCATGCTGACCTCCCGCGCCGACGACGTCCTCGCACGCCTGGCGTCGGCGGCCCTCGCCCAGCTCTTCGTCCGCCATCGTGCGGGTCCGGTATGAGCGCCGTCACCAGCGACGCCGTCCTGGTTCTCAACATCGGCTCGTCGTCGATCAAGTTCGCCTTTCATCCGACCGAGCCCGGCACCAAAGCCCTTGCCGCCGGCGGGATCGACGCGATCGGCCACACGCCCGCATTGCGCTTGCGGTCGTCGGATGGTGCCGGGAGGCGAGAACCTCTGGCGAGCGACCTGCCGAAGGACCATGCGTCGCTCACCGATTGGCTGCTCCGCCGGTTGCCGGATCTCTGCGGCATCGGCACCCCCGCGGCGATCGGTCATCGGGTGGTACACGGAGGCGCCGATTTCGCTCGTCCGATCCGGGTCGATGCCACCGTCCTCGAACGCCTGGCGGCGCTGATACCGCTGGCGCCCGGGCACCAGCCTCACAATCTGGCCGGAATACGAGCGGCGGGCCGGCTCTGGCCGGAGGTGCCTCAGGTCGCCTGCTTCGACACCGCGTTCCATCGCAGCCAGCCGCGTCTGGCGCAGCTCTTTGCACTACCACGCGAATTGGCCGACGAAGGTATTCTGCGCTACGGCTTTCACGGCCTCTCCTACGACCACGTCGCTCGCGTTCTTCCCGATCTCGCGGGGCGAAGGGCGGACGGCCGGGTGGTGGTGGCGCATCTGGGGCACGGGGCCAGTATGTGCGCCATGCACGAGCGCCGGAGCATCGCCACGAGCATGGGCTTCACCGCGCTCGACGGCCTCGTCATGGGCAAACGCTGCGGCGAGCTCGATCCGGGCGTCGTCCTGCACCTGCTGCGCGATCGCGGCATGAGTCTCGATCAGGTCGAGGATCTGCTCACCCGCCGTTCCGGCCTGCTCGGGGTGTCGGGCGGAATCAGCGACGACATGCGCGACCTGCTCGTGAGCGACGATCCGCGTGCCGCCGAGGCGGTGGACCTCTTCTGCTACCGCGCAGTGCGCCGCATCGGCTCGCTCGCGGCGGTGCTGGGCGGCCTCGACGTCCTGGTGTTCACCGGCGGTATCGGCGAGCACGCCGCCGTCATCCGCAAGCGCATCGTGGACGGAACCGCATGGCTCGGGGCGAACTTGGACGAGCGTGCCAACGAGGCTAACTCGACACATATCCACGCCGCCGGCAGCGCCATCGCGATCCATGTGGTGAAAGCGGACGAGGAAGGCGTCATCGCGAGGGAGACGCTCGATGTCTTGCGCGGCGCATCGGAGCGGCCGCCGCTCTGAGCGTCGGTGCTTGTTTTTTGGTGCGACCGGTTCACGTGTTACGCTTTGTCGCGCGGTCAGACGTGGGGAAGTGGTCGTATCGTGCACATCTGAACGCTCGTGGTTCACCTTCCGCAGCGTTCGCTTGCGCCCTCTGCCGGATCGGGCCGGTATCGCCGGGGCGGCGGACGGCTATGCGCGGGCGCATCGCGGTGCGTGCCCGCGCGGGATGGAGCGACGATGATCATCGCTGAGCGAACAGGAGTGGCCGATGGCGGGTGAGGCCGGAACCGTCGCCGTCGAGCGGGTGGAATCGCGCCGGGAACAACGCGAGAGTCCGCTCTACAAGGGCCGGGTCGAGGTCTACGCCAAAGCCGTGCGCGGCAAATTCCGCACGCTCAAATGGGCGGTGCTCGGGATCCTGCTCGGGCTCTATTATCTCGCACCGTGGATCCGCTGGGAGCGTCCGGGACCGGCGCCGGACCAAGCGATACTGGCGGATTTCTCGACGCGGCGAATTTATTTCTTCTGGCTCGAGATCTGGCCGCAGGAAGTCTACTACCTCACCGGCATCCTCATGCTGGCGGCCTTCGGGCTCTTTCTCGCCTCTGCGCTCTTCGGGCGGGTCTGGTGCGGGTTCACCTGCCCGCAGACCGTCTGGACCGACCTCTTCATGACCGTCGAGCGATGGATCGAAGGCGATCGCAATCAGCGCATGCGGTTCGACAAGGCGCCCTGGACGACGCAGAAGATCCTCAAGCGCAGTGCCAAGCACGCCGTCTGGCTGTTCATCGCCTTTTGGACCGGCGGCGCCTGGATCATGTATTTCAACGATGCGCCGACGGTCACGGTGGATTTCTGGACCGGGCAGGCGTCGGCACCGGTCTATTTCTTCACATTCCTGTTCGCCGCCACGACCTACCTGCTGGCCGGCATGGCCCGCGAGCAGGTCTGCACCTACATGTGTCCCTGGCCGCGCATCCAGGGCTCGCTCGTCGACCACGATACGCTCGCGGTCACCTATCAGGCGTGGCGCGGCGAACCCCGCGGCAGCCACAAGAAGGGTGAAAGCTGGGAGAACCGCGGGGATTGCGTGGCCTGTCGGCAGTGCGTCGCCGTCTGTCCCATGGGCATCGACATCCGCGACGGTTTCCAGCTTGAGTGCATCGGTTGCGGCTTGTGCATCGACGCCTGCAACGAGGTGATGGCGAAGGTCGACCGGCCGCCCGACCTGATCACCTACGACAGTGAACGCAACATGGAGCGACAGGCGGCGGGCCAGGAGCGCGTGGTCAACCTGATCCGCCCGCGCACCATGCTCTACGCCGGCGTGGTGCTCCTGGTCGGAGCGGTGATGCTGGGGACGCTTGCAACGCGGGCCGATACCGACGTCAATATCCTGCCCGAGCGCAACCCGCTTTTCGTGCAGCTCGCCGACGGCAGCATCCGCAACAGCTTCACCTTCAAGATCCTCAACATGGACAACATGCCGCGGACCTGGATTCTGGAGGTGGCCGACCTGCCCGATGCGCGGCTGGCCCGGCTGGGCGACGAAGAGCCTTCCACACGGGTCTTTCTCGACGCGCCGCCCGATGGAGTGGGCACCCACCGCGTGCACGTGATCATCCCGTCGGCGAGTCTGACCGGCAGTGCCACGACGCTTAACTTTATTCTCGAAGATTCGGAGAGCGGAGAGCAGGAGACCTATCAGACCATCTTTCGCGGTCCGGAAACCGGAGAGGTGGCGGGATGACGGATGATCGTCCTGCCGGAATCCGATCCGCTTCCCGCAGCTCCTGGATACCCTGGGCGTTCGTCGCTTTCTTCGGCATCGTCGTCGGTGTCAACGGCGCGATGATCTGGTTCGCGACGCAGAGCTGGACGGGCTTGGCGACGGACGAGGCCTATCAGAAGGGCCTCGACTACAACGCCAACATCGATCAGGCGGCGGCTCAGGCCGCCCTGGGCTGGAGCGCTGCCGTGGAGGTGGCCCTTATTAAGGACCGCTTCGACGGTGGGATCGAGGTCACCCTGACGGACGCCGCCGGCTCGCCCGTCGACGGTGCATCGCTCACCGCCGGCTTCGAGCGGCCGAGTGACGAGACCGCCGATTTCGTTCTGCCGCTGCAGCCGCGAGGGACGGGCACCTATGCCGCGCCCTTCACTCTGCCGATGGTCGGAGCGTGGAACGTGCATCTGGTGGCGCGCCGTGGCGACGATCTTTATGTCGTCGACAGTCGGCACGTGCTGCGTTGACGGCGGCATCGGCCCTGCCGCTCGATGTCGGCCCCTTCGTCAAACCGGCATCCGAGCCGATCGGTCATGAGGGCTCCGCCGGCCGCAACGAGCTGCACCTCATGGTCGAAGGCGTGCATTGCGGCAGCTGCGTGCACAAGATCGAGAAGGCACTGCAGGCACAGCCGGACGTCGAGCAGGCACGGCTCAACCTGACCACACGCCGGCTGACCCTGGCGTGGCATGGCACCGTCGAACGCGGCACGGAACTGGCGGCGATCGTCGTCGGCCTGGGTTATCCGGTGGTACCGTTCGATCCGGGCCGCCTCGGCAGCCTGGACGAGGCCGAAGAGCGCTTTCTGCTGCGCTGTCTCGCGGTGGCGGGATTTGCCGCGGCCAACGTCATGCTGCTCGCGGTCGGCGTCTGGGCCGGCCATTTTCAGGGCATGGGCGAGGCCACCCGGACGTTCCTCCATTGGTTCGAGGCTCTGATCGCTTTGCCGGCCATCCTCTTCGCCGGTCGCCCCTTCTTTCGCTCGGCGGCGGCTGCGCTCGGCGCCGGGCACACGAACATGGACGTGCCGATCTCGCTCGCTGTTCTGATCGCTCCGGCGATGAGCCTGTATGAGACGATGCGGGGCGGTGAGCACGTCTATTTCGACAGTGCGGTGACGCTGCTCTTCTTTCTGCTGATCGGCCGTTACCTCGATCGGCGGGCGCGTGGCGCGGCCCGTTCTGCGGCCGAGCGACTGATGGCGCTGGGCAGCCGCTCCGTGACCCGGCTCGCCTCCGACGGCACCACCGCCGCCATGCGTCCCGAAGATCTCGTGCGCGGTGACGTGTTGCTGGTGGCCACGGGCGAGCGCATCGGCGCCGATGGACGCCTGTCGAGCCCGTCGGCCGAGATCGACACCTCGGCGATCAGCGGCGAGACGGTGCCGGAGCGGGTCGCTCGCGGCGCCGGGCTCTTCGCCGGCACGCTCAACATCGGTGCACCGCTCGAGCTTCGGGTCGAAGCGGTGGGCGAAGGCACGCTGCTGGCGGAGATCGTCCGGCTGATGGAGCTGGCCGAGCAGAAGCGGGGGCGCTACGTCGCATTGGCGGACCGTATCGCCGGCTGGTACGCGCCGATCGTCCACAGCCTCGCCGCGCTGACCTTCGCCGGCTGGTGGCTGATCGGCGGCCTCGCCTGGCAACAGGCCCTGCTCCATGCCGTAGCCGTGCTGATCGTCACCTGTCCCTGTGCCCTCGGACTGGCGGTTCCTGCGGTCCAGGTCATCGCCAGCGGCCGGCTGATGAAAGCGGGCATCCTGCTCAAATCGGCCACGGCGCTGGAGCGCTTCGCCGAGGTCGAAACGGTGGTGTTCGACAAGACCGGGACGCTGACGGAAGGTACGCTCGATCTGATCGGGCCGCACGATCCGCACGATCTGGCGCTGGCGGCCGGCATGGCGAAATCATCCAGGCATCCGCTGGCGCGCGCCCTGGTGGCGGCCTGCCCGGATGCGCAGGCCGTGCGGCCGGTCACTGAACGTCCCGGTTGCGGTCTCGAGCATGGCGCGGTGCGCCTCGGCCGGGCGGATTGGGCGCTCGGGGAAGGACCGGTCCTCGATCGAACGGCTGGCCCCGAGATCTGGTTGGCGAGGCCGGGTGTGGCGCCGGTTCGCTTCGCCTTCGTCGACCGGTTGCGAGCCGATGCGGCCTCGGTGGTCGCCGAGCTCGAGCGCCGTGGCATGCAGGTGGAACTGCTCTCGGGCGATCGCGCCGCCACCGTCGAGCGGCAGGCGGACGCGGCCGGCATCGCGTGCTGGCGTGCGGGGATGCTGCCGGCGGACAAGGTGGCGCGCCTCGAGGCGCTGGCGGCCGAGCGGCGTCACGTGGCGATGGTCGGCGACGGGCTCAACGATGCGCCCGCTCTGGCGGCGGCGCACGTCTCGCTTTCCCCGTCGACGGCGGTCGACATCGCGCAGACGGCGGCCGACGCGGTCTTTCAGGGTCGTGCTCTGGTCCCGGTGCTCGAAGTTCTAACGGTAGCGCGTCGTGCCCGCAGCCTGGTTCGCCAGAACCTCGCCTTGTCGTTCGGTTACAACCTTCTCGCGGTGCCGTTGGCGGTCGCCGGATGGGTGACGCCGCTGGTGGCGGCGGTGGCGATGTCGGCCAGTTCGCTTGCGGTGGTCGGCAATGCGCTGCGGTTGACGCGCGGGCCGCGGTCGGGGCATTCCTGAGCATTACCGCACGATGTCGGAGACGAAAATGACCCGCGGACCGACGAGGCTGGACGCTCCCGGTCGCGGGCGAATCTACGAGAACATCGGCGAAACGGTGGGCAATACCCCCCTGGTGCGCATCCCGCGCATGTGCGCCGAGCGCAACGTCGGTGCCGACATCCTTCTCAAGCTCGAATTCTTCAACCCGCTGGCCAGCGTCAAGGATCGCATCGGCCTGTCGATGATCGAGCAGCTCGAGGCCGACGGCAAGCTTCGGCCGGGCGGCACGGTGGTCGAGCCGACCTCCGGCAATACCGGCATCGCGCTGGCCTTCATGTGCGCATCACGCGGCTATCGCCTGGTGCTCACGATGCCCGAATCGATGTCGGTCGAGCGGCGCAAGATGCTCAGGTTCCTCGGTGCGGAGATCGAATTGACGCCGCGTGAGAACGGCATGAACGGCGCCATCGCGCGAGCGCACGAACTCCTGGGTCAGATCGAGGGTGCCGTCCTGGCCGGGCAATTCACCAACCCGGCCAACCCGGCCATCCATCGGCGCACGACCGCCGAGGAGATCTGGAACGACACCGACGGCAAGGTCGACATGGTGATTTCCGGTGTCGGCACGGGTGGAACCCTCACCGGGTGCGGGCAGGTGCTCAAGAGGCGCAAGTCGGGTCTGCGCATGATCGCCGTCGAGCCGGAAGCCAGCCCCGTGCTCTCCGGTGGCAGCCCGGCACCCCACATGATACAGGGCATCGGCGCCGGCTTCGTGCCCGACATTCTCGATACGGGGCAGATCGACGAGGTGATCCGCATTGCCAACGAGACGGCTCTCCAGACCTCGCGCGACCTCGGCCGCCTCGAGGGCATACCTTGCGGAATTTCGTCCGGAGCCGCTCTGGCCGCGGCTCTCGAGGTCGCCCAGCGGGCCGATCACCAGCAAGCGACGATCGTCGTCGTCATGCCCTCCTTCGCCGAACGCTACATCACCACCGCCCTGTTCGAAAGCTACTGAGCGCCGGCCTTCGCTGCCTCCGGCCGCCCGGTCGTCGAACCAATGGCGGAATGCATCGGCCGCGCCTGCAACCGGCGGCGGACGATGCATCCTTTGCGATGAGACGTTTCCGCCCTAGATAGGAAGCGCGGCGACCGAGGTCGTCTTTCGCGCTTACGTCCACGGCAACCGGGAAACGCCCTTGTCGCTGAAGCATCTTCTGGAAAAAAATCGTGCCTGGGCCGCTGCGCGCACGGCACGCGATCCCGGTTTCTTCACTCGTTTGAGCGCTCAGCAGGCGCCACGCTATCTTTGGATCGGCTGCTCGGATTCGCGGGTGCCGGCGACCGAAATCGTCGATCTCGACCCGGGCGAGATCTTCGTACATCGCAACGTCGCCAATCTGGCCGTGCATACCGACCTCAACTTTCTTTCCGTGCTGCAGTTCGCCGTCGAGGTGCTCGAAGTGGAGCACATCCTCGTGGTCGGACATTACGGCTGCGGCGGCATCCGCGCCGCCATGTCGAACCGGTCGGTGGGCCTGGTCGACAACTGGCTGCGCAACGTTCGCGATATCCGGGAGCGCTACAAGCATCAGATCGAAGCTGCCGGCGACGAGCATGTGCAGGAGGATTTGATGGTCGAAATCAACGTGCTCACGCAACTCGGCAACGTGGCGCGCAATCCCATCGTCCAGCGGGCGTGGCGGCAGGGCCGACCGCTGCGTGTACACGGCTGGGTCTACCGGTTGCAGGACGGCATTCTGCACGACCTCGGCTATCAAGCCTCCTCGGTCGACGATCTCGACGAGGTGCATCACATTCTGGAACGGGTCTGATGGTTCCGAAGTCGGCCGGCAAGGGCCTCGCGCTCGTCGCCCTGTGCATCGCATTCGGCGCATCCGCGCTCGGCCAGCAGCAGGGGGGCGCAGAACCGCCTCCACCCGGCGTCGTGGTCGAGGAGGTCGGAACGCGCGAGGTCGCCGACAGGGAGACCTTCACGGGCCATATAGAGGCAGTCGACGAAGTCGACCTGCGGGCCCGCGTCGAAGGCTATCTCCAGCCCCTGCACTTCGAGCAGGGCAGCGTGGTCGAGAAGGACGCACTGCTCTTCACCATCGAAAAGGATGCCTTCGAGGCGGCGGTGGATGAGGCGCGAGCCGACGTGGCGCGGGCCGAAGCGGCGGTCGATCTGGCCCGCGTAACCCGAGATCGGACCCAGAAGCTGGCCGCCAACAACAACATCGCCCAGGCCCAACTCGACGAGGCGGAGGCCACACTGGCCCAGGCACAGGCCGACGTCGCAGCGGCCAAGGCGCAGTTGCGCCGGGCCGAGCTCGATCTCGGCTACACCGACATCACCGCGCCGATGAAAGGCCGCATCGGCAAGGCCGCCTATTCCCCGGGCGCCCTGGTCGGCCCGTCGAGCGAGCCCCTGGCGACGCTGGTCAGTCAGGATCCGATGGAGGTGGTTTTTCCGGTTCCGCAACGTATCCTGCTCGAAGTGCAGCGGGCCGACATGGTGGCTAGTGCCGTCAATGTCCGCCTGCAACTCGCGGACGGCTCGATCTACGAAGAGACGGGCTCGATCGACTATGCCGAGGTGCAGGCCAATCCGAGCACCGACAGCGTCACCGTCCGGGCCACCATCGCCAACCCCGACGGCCTGCTGGTCGACGAACAACTGGTCTCGGTCCTGGTCGAACAGAAAGAGCCGGAGACCCGCATCGCCATCTCACAATCGGCCATGCTGCTCGATCAGCGGGGCGCCTACGTGCTGGTCGTCGACGACGAAGACAAGATCGAACAGCGACGCATCGAGATCGGTGAGCAGCGCGGGTCGTTCGTCGTCGTCACCGCGGGCCTGGAGGAGGGCGAGCGGGTCGTCGTCAGCGGGATGCAGAAGGTGCGACCGGGCCAGAAGGTGGCACCGGAGACGGCCGGTGAGAGCGTCGCCGGATGATCTTCGATCTGTTCATCCGCCGTCCGCGCCTCGCGATGGTCGCATCGCTGGTCATCTTTCTCGTCGGCGCCATCTCGATCCTGACCATACCGCTGTCGCAATATCCTGCCATCGCGCCACCCACGGTGCAGGTGCGGGCGACCTTCCCGGGTGCCAGTGCCGAGACGGTCGAGCAGTCGGTGGCGCAGCCGATCGAGAGCGCCGTCAACGGCGTCGAAGGCATGCGCTACATGAAATCGACGTCTTCGGCGGACGGCAGCTATCAGCTCACCATCTCCTTCTCGCTGGAGACCGACCCCGACATCGCCTCCGTCAACGTGCAGAACCGCGTGTCGGCCGCGGAATCCCAACTGCCGTCCGAAGTGCGCAACACCGGCGTCACGGTACGGAAACAATCTTCGGATCTGCTGCAGGTGATCGCCTTCTTCGCCGAAGACGGCGGTAACGAGAGCATCGACGGTCTGTTCATCAGCAACTACGTCACCATCAACATCATCGACGAACTCGCGCGGGTGCCGGGTGTCGGCAACGCCTCGCTCTTCGGCGCGCGCGATTACGCCATGCGCATCTGGATCGATCCTGAGCGTCTCGCCAATCTGCGCCTGACCGCCGCCGACGTGATCCGGGCCGTTCAGGCGCAGAACCGCCAGGCCGCCGCCGGCCGCATCGGCGCGCCGCCGCTCTCCGAAGACCAGCGGCTGCAGCTCACCATCAACATCCAGGGCCGATTGACCACGGTCGACGAATTCGCCGACATCGTCCTTCGTGCCGAGCCGGATGGATCCTTCGTGCGCCTGCGCGACGTCGCCGCGGTCGAGCTCGAATCCAAATCCTTCGACGCCGAAGCGCTCTACAACGGCGAGCCTGGAAGCGTCGTCGGTATCAACCTTTCGCCGGGTGCCAATGCCGTCACGGTCGCCGAGGCCGTGGCCGAGCGGCTCGAGCAGTTGAGCGACCGCTTTCCCGAGGGCCTGACTTACGAATTCATCTACAACACCGCCGATTTCGTCAGCGTCATGATCGAGAAGGTGGCGATGACGCTGATCGAGGCGTTCGTTCTGGTGGCGCTGGTGGTCTTCGTGTTCCTTGGGCGGGTGCGGGCCACCCTCATTCCGCTGATCGCCGTGCCGGTGTCGATCGTCGGCACCTTCGCCATCATGTCGGCCTTCGGCTACACCGCCAACACCATCTCGCTCCTGGCCCTGGTGCTGGCCATCGGCATCGTCGTCGACGACGCCATCATCGTCGTCGAGAACGTCGAGCGCGTCATGGAGGAGGAGCCGGGCATCACGCCGGCTGCCGCCACCCGCAAGGCGATGAGCGAGATCGTCGGGCCGATCGTCGCCACGACGCTGGTGCTGCTGTCGGTCTTCGTTCCGGTCGCTTTCCTGCCGGGCAGTTCCGGTGCGCTCTTCCGCGAATTCGCGGTGGCGATCGCCGGTGCGACCTTCCTCTCCTCGATCAACGCGCTCACCTTGTCGCCCGCCCTTTGCGCCCTGCTCCTGAAGCCGGGCGCGCCGATCGGGCCGATGCGCCGCGTGACGGGCTTCATCGACCGCGTGGGCGGCGGCTATGCCTGGGTCGTGACCAAGCTGGTGCGTTTCGCGGTGCTGGGCCTGATCGCGGCGCTGGTGATCACCGCCGCCAGCGGCTGGCTGATCCGTACCGTGCCGTCGGGTTTTCTTCCTTCCGAAGATCAGGGCTTCGCCATCGTCATCGCCACGCTGCCTGCCGGCGCCTCCCTCAACCGTACCGAGGCGGCCGTCGCCCAGGCACGCGAGATCATCCGGGACGATCCGGCGGTGGGTTCGGTCGTCTCGGTGCTCGGGCTCGACTTTCTGGGTGGTGGATCGGCGTCCAACGCGGCCGTGATGTTCATTCGCCTGAAGGAGTATGCGGAGCGCGCGGACGAGAATCTGAGCGCTCCGGCGACGGTCGGTCGCTTGGCCGGCAAGCTCTCGGTGCTCTCCGCGGCCAATTTCATCCCGGTGACGCCGCCGGCCATTTCCGGTCTGGGCCAAGTCGGCGGCTTCGAGTTCGTCATCGAGGCGCTCGAAGGCCAGGATGCCGCCGATCTCGCCGGAGTGATGAGGGCGATGGTGGTGTCGGGCAACCAGGACCCGGCCGTCTCGAGGCTCTTTTCAACCTTCGAAGCGGAGACCCCGCAACTGCGGCTGGACCTCGATCGCGACAAGGCGCAGACGCTGGGCTTGGGCATCGACGACATATTCACCGCCCTGCAGGCGACGCTCGGAAGCTTCTACATCAACGATTTCAACCGCTTCGGCCGCACCTGGACGGTCCGCCTGCAGGCCGCGCGGGAGTTTCGCGGTTCGATCGACGATATCGGCGGCATCTATGTGCGCAACGACGCGGGTGAGATGGTCCCGATGAACGCGGTGGCGCGAGCACGGCTCGAAGTCGGCCCGCGCTCGCTGGTGCGTTACAACAATTATCGCGCCGTGAGCCTGACCGGCAGCCCGGGCGAGGGAGCGGGTACCGGCGAGGCGATTTCGGCGATGCAGGATATCGCCGCGGCGACCCTGCCGCAGGGTTACGCCTACGAATGGACGGGCCAGGCGCTCGAGGAGATCGAAGCGGCCGGCCAGACGCCGATCGTCCTGAGCCTGGCCCTGGTCTTCGCTTACCTCTTCTTGGTGGCGCTCTACGAAAGCTGGAACGTGCCGATCGCCATCCTGCTCTCGGTGACGGTCGCCACGCTGGGCGCCATGCTCGGTCTCCTGGCGTTCGGTATGAGCTTCGATCTCTACGCCCAGATCGGCCTCGTGGTGCTGATCGCGCTCGCCGCCAAGAACGCCATTTTGATCAACAGCTTCGCGCTCGAGCAGCGGGCCGAGGGCCTCTCGATCCGGGAATCCGCGGTGCGCGGTGCGCGGCTGCGCTTCCGGGCGGTGATGATGACCAGCCTCGCCTTCATCTTCGGTCTCTCGCCGCTGGTGCGGGCCGACGGTGCCGGTGCGGGTGCCATGAACGCCGTCGGCGTTCCCGTCCTTTGCGGCATGCTCGGGGCCACTCTGGTAGGCATCTTCCTCATCCCCATGCTCTATGCCACCCTGCAATGGGCGCGGGAGAAGACCGGCTGGCGACCGGACGAGGAGCACGCCGTGAACCGCACCGCGGCCGAAGCCGGAGGCGGTTGACGAGGCGGGGAGGCGAATATGACGACGATCCAACATCTCGACGTCGGCTGCTGGCGCATTCCGCTGCCGGTCGTACTCTCCGACAGCACCCATGGCGAGATGACCCATTTCGAGGTCGTCACCGTGCGGCTCGGGGACGAGGACGGGGCCGAGGGCGTCGGCTACACCTACACGGTGGGCGCGGCCGGGCTCGCCGCGCAGGTGCTGATCGACCGCTACGCCAGGGAGCACCTGATCGGCGCCGATCCGGGACGGATCGAGCATCTCTGGCACAAGCTCTGGTGGGCGCTGCATTACGGCGGCCGCGGCGGCACCGTCTCGCTGGCGGTCTCGGCGATCGACATGGCGCTCTTCGACATGGCCGCCAGACGCGCCGGGCTGCCGCTCTGGCGCCATCTGGGCGGCCACGACCGCCGCGTGCCCTGCTATGCCGGCGGCATCGACCTCTATTTCACCCTCGACGAGTTGCTCTCCCAGACCGACACCAATCTCAAGAAGGGCTTCCGGGCGATCAAGATGAAGGTCGGCCGCGATCGGCTCAGCGAGGATGTCGAGCGGGTGGCGGCGATGCGCTCGCATCTCGGCGCCGACTTCCCGCTGATGGTCGACGCCAACATGCGCTGGACCCCGGACGAGGCGATCCGTGCGGCCCGCGCGTTCCAGCCCTACGATCTCACCTGGCTCGAGGAGCCGACCATCCCCGACGACGTGGCCGGCCATGCCCGGATCGTCGCCGAGGGCGGCATGCCGATCGCCGCGGGCGAGAACCTGCACACGCTCTTCGAGTTCAAGCAGTTGATCGCCGCGGGCGGCGTCACCTTCCCCGAGCCCGACGTGACCAATTGCGGCGGCGTCTCGACCTTCATGAAGATCGCGCACCTGGCCGAGGCGTTCAATCTGCCGGTAACCTCGCACGGTGCCCACGACGTGACCGTCCATCTGCTGGCGGCCGTGCCCAACCGCAGCTTCCTCGAGGTGCACGGCTTCGGCCTCGAGCGCTTCATCGAGCATCCGCTGGTGATCGAAGACGGCATGGCCGTGGCCCCCGACGACCGTCCGGGTCACGGACTCGTCTTCGACTGGCAGGGTCTCGCACGTCACGCGGCCGCCTGAAATTGGATCCATGGTCCGCCGATGCGCTGCTGTTCGCCGGCGTCGCCTTCCTGCTTGCGGGTCTGGTCAAGGGCACGATCGGCCTGGGCCTGCCGACCGTGGCCCTGGGCCTGCTGACCACGACGCTCGGCCTGACCAACGCCGTCGCCCTGATGCTCATTCCGGCCGTCGTCACCAACGCCGCCCAGGCGGTCGACATCGGCGCCGGCACCGCGCGCGCCAAGGCGATGCTCCGGCGCTTCTGGCCTCTGCTGCTCACGGTCGCCATCGGTGTCTGGATCGGTGCCGGCACCTTGAGCCGCACCACCTCCTCGGCACCGGCCGCCATGCTCGGCCTCCTGATCGCGCTTCACGCGACGATCAGCCTCGCCACGCCGCAGGTTCCGGCACCGGGGCGGCACGAGCGCTGGCTCTCGCCGGTGGTGGGCCTGATCAACGGCATCATCACCGGCTTCACAGGTTCGTCGGTGATCCCGGCGGTGCTCTACATGCAGGCGCTGGGGCTGAAGAAGGACGAGCTCGTCCAGGCGATGGGCATGCTCTTCGGCATCTCCACCTTGATGCTGACGCTGGCCTTCACCCGCTACGGCATGCTGACGGCCGATCTGGCACTGCTCTCCGCCCTGGTCATGGTCCCGGCCTTTCTCGGCATGTGGCTCGGCCAGCAGGTCCGCCGCCGGGTCTCCGAGGAGCGCTTCCGTCGCATGCTGTTCGTCGGGCTGCTGCTGCTCGGGCTCTATGTGCTGGCGCGGTCGCTGGGGTGAAAGCGACGAGGAAAAGGGCCGATCGTCCGCAACCGTGCTGCGGACGATCTGCCCCGGAATAGGGATGGAGCGGGTCAGTCGGCCCGCTTGCGGCCCGTAATCATTGCGCCCACGAGGTTCTCCTTGTGCTGCCAGGACGTGAGCAGCACGCCCAGGACGTGCAGGGCGATGAAGGCGAGGGTGGCGTTGGCGGAGATCTCGTGCAGCGCCTCCACCCACTTGGTGCCCCAGAACGCGTCCGTGGTCATGAGCCAGCCGGAGCCGGCAGCCAGCGCGCACATGCCGATCAGCGCCAAGACCATCGCACCTCCGGCCGGGTTGTGGCCGAGATACCTCCTTGGATGACCGCCAAGGATGTCAATGAGGTAGCGCGTGACGGTGCCGGGTGAGCGGACGAAATCCGCAAACCGCGCATACCGGGTGCCGATCACGCCCCAGACCAGCCGGATCGCGAGCAGGGCGAGCACGACATAGCCCGCCCCTTCGTGCAGCATTTCGCCCTCCTCGGCGAACCAGGCGGTGGCGAAGGCCGCAACCAGGCTCCAGTGGAACAGGCGCACGACCGGGTCCCACACCTGGATCATGCTTCTTTCGTTCGACGAGGCGGCTGCCTCGATCCGGCTGGCCATGGCGTCAGTCCTTCTTCTTGACCAGATCACCGCTGACCGGATCGAGATAGAGCTCGACCCGCTTCTGGTTCTTGTCGAAGCCCTTGATCTCCCAGCAGCCATGCTCGACATCGACGCTGCGGACGTCATAGCCGAGGGCGACATATTTCGCCTTGAGATCGCTCTCGCTCATCCATTGCGCCCGATCGGTCTTGGCGCAGTAATCGTCGTCGGCGGCATGGGCGGCGCTGCCGCCCAAGGCTCCGCCGATCAACAGGCCGGCGGCGGCAAGAGTGGTGATACGCATGACTTGGTCTCCTTGCATCGAGGCTCCCGCGGGAGCCATTGTTGACGACGAGGGCATCGTGCACCGGCGACGCTGAACGGGATGCGACGATGTCCGTCAGGATTCGTTCAGGCTCAGGGAACTAGCATCGGTCATGGGCTCGCATCCGTTTTCCTCTCTGTTCCTTTCCCGGATCCCGCGCGCGGCGAGGCTGTCCTACCTGCTGCTGGCCCTACTGCTGACCCTGACCTTGGCCGCGGCCGTGGCCGTGGCCGTGCCCTGTCTGGCCGACGAGGCGGATCAGGATCACGAGGAGGCGCGCAGGCTCATGAAGAGCGGGGCCATCCGCCCCTTGAGCGAGGTCCTGGCCGCCCATGAGCGGGATCTCGACGGCACGGTGGTCGACGTCGAGCTGGAAGAGGAAGACGGGCGCATCGTCTACGAGCTGATCGTGCTCAGGCCCGACGGCCGCTACCGGGAAATCTACGTCGACGCCCGGACGCTGGTGATCGTCAAGGAGGAGCGCCGCTGATGCGCATCCTGGTCGTCGAGGACGAACGGCGGATCCGCGAGGCGCTGAGCGCCAGCCTCGCCGAACAGGGCTACATCGTCGAGACCGCAATCGAGGGCGAGGACGGCTGGTTCAAGGGCGACAGCGAGGATTTCGATGCGGTGGTGCTGGATCTCGGCCTGCCCGTCCTCGACGGGCTGAGCGTTCTCAGGCGCTGGCGGGCCGCCGGGCGCTCCATGCCGGTCTTGATCCTGACCGCGCGCGGCAGCTGGAGCGAGAAGGTCGAGGGCATCGATGCCGGCGCCGACGATTATTTGGCCAAGCCCTTCCAGATGGCGGAACTGCTGGCGCGCCTGCGCGCCCTGATCCGCCGCAGCAAGGGCCTGGCCAGCCCGACCATCGAGATCGGTGGGGTGCGGATCGATGCCGGTGCGGCCAGGGTCCAGGTCCTGGGCCGCCCCGTCGAGCTCTCGGCCCTGGAGTTCCGGCTGCTCAGCTATCTGATGCACAATGCCGGCAGGGTGGTCTCGCGCATGGAACTCACGGAGCACATCTACGACCAGGATTTCGAGCGCGACAGCAACACGATCGAGGTGCTGATGGGCCGCCTGCGGCGCAAGCTCGGTGTGCCGCTGGTCCGGACCCGGCGCGGCCTCGGCTACGTGATCGACCGGCCCCTGTCCGGCTGAGCCGATGTCGCTCGCCCGCTCTTTGCGCTTCAGATTGCTGACGGCGGCCCTCCTGTCGCTGCTCGTGGTGCTGGGCCTGGTCGGGATCGGTCTGATCTTTTTGTTCGAGAAGCAGGTGGCGAGGCGGATCGAGGCGGAGGCGCTCACCCATCTGGACCAGCTCGTGGCCGCTTTCACGGTCGATCCGACGGGCCAGGCAGAGCTGAGCCGGCCGCTCTCCGATCCCCGCTTCACCCGTCCCTTCAGCGGGCTCTACTGGCAGATCGGCCGAAACGGGCGGCCCTTGCAGACGTCGCGCTCGCTCTGGGACGTCAGCCTCGTCCTGCCCGACGACGGGCTGCAGCCGGGCGGACTGCACCGCCATGACATCGAGGGCCCCGAAGGGACCAGGCTGCTGGCGCTGGAGCGCGAAGTGGTTCTCGACCTGCCCGCGAGCGACACGCCCTACCGGCTGGTCGTCGCGATCGACGAGCGGGAGCTGACCGACGTCGTCGGCGCCTATGCGCGCGACCTGATCCTCACGCTGGCGGCGCTGGCGCTCGTGCTCCTTTCGGCCTCGGCCGTCCAGATCCGCTACGGCCTGCTGCCCTTCGAGGCGCTGCGTCGGGCGCTGGAGGAGCTGCGCGGCGGCAGCGAGCGGCGCTTGCAGGGGGCGTTTCCGAGCGAGGTGGCGCCGCTGGTGGCCGATCTCAACGCGCTGCTCGACCAACAGGAGCGCATGGTCGAGCGGGCCCGCGCGCAGGCCGGCGATCTCGCTCATGCGCTCAAGACCCCGTTGACGATTCTCGACGGACTGGCGCAGCAGCGGCGCCGCTCCGGTGAGGTCGGCGACACCGTCACGACTCTCGAGCAGGAGGTCGACCGGATGCGCCGGGCGATCGAGCGCGAGCTCGCCCGGACCCGGGCGCTCACCGCCGGCACCGGCCGCTCGAGGGTGGTCCTGCGCTACCACCTCGACCGGCTCGTTTCGACCATGCGCAAGCTTCCGGGCGGTGACCGCCTCAAATGGCGCAACCGGGTGCCGGCCGATCTGACGGTGAGCTGGGATCGAGGCGATCTCGACGAGATCTTCGGCAATGTCCTCGACAATGCCCGCAAATGGGCCCGTCACCGGGTCGAGCTGGATGCCGCGCTGGTCGGATCGATGGTCGAGGTTCGGATCGAGGATGACGGGCCGGGCACCCCTGCTGCCGAACTCGGGCGCATCTTCGAGCGCGGCCGACGCGACGAGCAGCAGCCGCACGGTCACGGCCTGGGCTTGGCGATCGTCCGGGATCTGGTCAATCTGCACGGCGGGAGGATTTCCGCCGGACGCGCCGGGCTCGGCGGCCTGGCCCTGGTCATCGGCCTGCCTCGCGCCCCGCGCATCGACGACACGCCGCCCTGAAGCCTCCGCGCCTCCGTCTATCCCCCCGTCACGCTCATATGCCGCCGCACGGCCGGCTTGGCGGCGCGGCGGTCGATGACGAAATCGTGGCCCTTGGGCTTTCGGGCGATGCCGGCGCGGATCGCCTCGTCCAGGAGCTCGTTGCTCTCCGAAGCGCGCAAGGGAGCGCGCAGGTCGATCGCGTCCTCCTGGCCCAGACACATGTACATGGTGCCGGTGCAGGTGACGCGCACTCGGTTGCAGCTCTCGCAGAAATTGTGGGTGAGGGGGGTGATGAACCCGAGCCGGCCGCCGGTCTCTTTGATTTCGACATAGCGGGCCGGTCCGCCGGTGCGATAGGGGATGTCGGTCAGCGTCCAGCGCCGCTCGAGATCGGCGCGCACCCGCGAGAGCGGCAGATACTGGTCGGTGCGGTCGCCGTCGATGTCGCCCAAGGGCATGGTCTCGATCAGGGTGAGATCGAAGCCCTCCCGGCCGCACCACTCGATCATCCGGTCGAACTCGTGCTCGTTGACGCTCTTCAAGGCGACGGCGTTGATCTTGATCGCCAGGCCCGCGGCCTTCGCCACCTCGATGCCGGCCATGACCTTGTCGTACTTGCCCCAGCGGGTGATCGCCTCGAAGCGGGCCTTGTCGAGCGTGTCGAGCGAGACGTTGATCCGACGGACACCGGCCGAAGCCAGATCGTCGGCGAAGCGGCCGAGCTGGCTGCCGTTGGTGGTGATCGTCAGCTCGTCCAGCCGGCCCGTCCCGACCTCACGACCGACCTCGCGAATCAGCCACATGACGTTGCGGCGCACCAGGGGCTCACCACCGGTCAGCCGGATCTTGCGGATGCCCCGATCGACGAAGGCGCCGCAGAGCCGTGCCAATTCCTCGAGCGTCAGCAGGTCCTTCTTGGGCAGGAAGGTCATGTCCTCCGCCATGCAGTAGACGCAGCGGAAATCGCATCGGTCGGTGACCGAAATGCGGACATAGGTGATGTGACGATCGAACGGATCGATCAGCATGGTGTCTCGCTCCCGAGCCGCATCCGGTCTTTTTCGGCGACAGTGCCGGCCGGCGACCCTATGTTCGGCGCCCGACCGGCGATATGGACGGCAAGAAGGGTAGCATGACCGCATGAAACTGTCATTTCCCGCCGCCAACACCGACGAGGCGCACGACGCCCAGGCGGTGCTCACACGCCGCTACGACAACTGCCCGATCGACGAAGCCGACGTCGTCGTCCCGCTCGGCGGTGACGGCTTCATGCTGGAGACCCTGCACCGCGAGCCGATCATCGACAAGCCGATCTACGGCATGAATCTGGGGACGGTGGGCTTCCTTCTCAACCAGTATCAGCCGACCGGCCTGCGCGACCGGATCAGGAACGCCATGCGCATCGAGCTGCACCCTCTGCGGATGCGCGCCAGGCTGCTCGACGGTACGGTCCACGAGGGCTTCGCCGTCAACGAGGTCTCGGTCTTCCGCGAGACGCGGCAGGCCGCCAAGCTCTCGATCGACATCGACGGCGTGTGCCGGATGCCCGAACTGGTCTGCGACGGGCTGCTGGTGGCCACACCGGCCGGTTCTACCGCCTACAACCTGTCGGCCAACGGGGCGATCATTCCCCTCGGCAGCCAGCTCGTGGCGCTCACGCCGATCAGCGCCTTCCGCCCGCGCCGCTGGAGCGGTGCCCTGCTGCCCAACGACGTGCGGTTTCTCATCCGGGTCAACAATCCGCAGAAACGGCCCGTCAGTGCCGTCGGCGACTTCACCGAGGTGCGTGACGTGGTCGAGGTGGAGATCTGGGAGGACAAGGACTTCTTCTTCGAGCTGCGTTTCGACCCGGAGCACAATCTCGAAGAGCGCATCCTGAACGAGCAGTTCACATCCTGATCTCCGATGTACGCGGCTCACTCTGAGCGCTTCGTCGTCGGCGTATCGTGAGGCAGCGTGTGTGCCCCGCGAGATCGGCGCGGCGCGCGATGGTCTCGAGACTGGCGGCCGCGACGATCGCTTCGATGGAACGCGCCTGGCCGCGACCGATCTCCACCATGCAGAGCCCGTCGGGCGCCAGGAGTCGCGGCAGATCGGCTGCAATCGCGCGATAGGCGTCGAGGCCGTCGACGCCGCCGATCAATGCCGCTTCGGGCTCGAAGAGGCGAACCTCCGCCTCCAGCGCCGCGTGCTCGGCCGCCGTGACATAGGGCGGATTGCTCACCACCAGATCGAACGGGCCGACGAGTGCCTGAGCCCAGTCACCGCGCAGGAGCCGTGCACGCGCGGCGCAGCCCGCCGCCTCGGCGTTGGTGCGGGTGCAATCGAGCGCCTCGCGGCTTCGATCGACGCCCACACCGACGGCGTTGCGATAAAGGTGCAAGAGGGTGACGAGGATGCAGCCGGAGCCGGTGCCGAGATCAAGGATACGCAGCGGCCGCCGCCGACCCGGCCATCGGTGGAGCACCTCCTCGATCAGATGTTCCGTCTCGGGCCGCGGCACGAGCACGCCCGGGACGATGTGCAGATCGAGGTCCCAGAACGCGCGGCGCCCGGTGACGTAGGCCAGAGGCTCGCGGGCCGTCCGGCGGCGCAGCACTGCCTCGAACGCGGCGTGAAGCGCGACCGGCGCCGTCTCGTCGCCGTTCGCCATCTGCTCTTCCACCGGGCGGCCGCTCAGGTGAGCCATCAGCAGCCGAGCCTCACGTCGGGGTGCGCCGATACCCGCCTCGGCGAGACGTCGTGCCGCATCGGCGATCAACGCGTCGAAACTTCGTGGCGATCGGGACGGTGCAGCACCGTCAGCCGCTCTCGGCAAGCCGTTCCGCCTGATCGTGCGACACCAGCGCGTCGGTGATCTCACTCAGGGCCTCGCCCGAGAGCACCTGTTCGAGTTTGTAGAGGGTGAGGTTGATGCGATGGTCGGTCACCCGGCCCTGCGGGAAATTGTAGGTGCGTATCCGTTCGCTGCGGTCGCCCGAGCCGACCTGGCCGCGGCGATCGGCCGAACGTTCCGCCGCCAGCCGCTGGCGCTCCATCTCGTAGAGCCTGGCGCGCAGCAGCTTGAGCGCCTTCGCTTTGTTCTTGTGCTGCGACTTCTCGTCCTGGATGGCGACGACGATGCCCGTGGGCAGATGAGTCAGGCGCACCGCGCTTTCGGTCTTGTTGACGTGCTGGCCGCCGGCGCCGCTGGCGCGATAGACGTCGACCCGCAGATCGCCCTCGTCGACGTCGAAATCCACCTCTTCGGCCTCCGGCAGCACCGCGACGGTGGCGGCCGAGGTGTGGATGCGGCCGCCGGCTTCGGTGACGGGCACGCGCTGAACCCGGTGCACGCCCGCCTCGTACTTCAATCGCGAGAAGACACCGCGTCCGCTGATTTCCGCAATCAGCTCCTTGAGGCCGCCCAGCTCGTTCTCGCTCGACGACATGATCTCGACGCGCCAGCCTTCGGCCGCGGCGTGACGCTGATACATGCGAAAGAGATCGGCGGCGAACAGCGCCGCCTCGTCGCC
>JAGREO010000253.1 GCA_020446525.1 Geminicoccaceae bacterium
GGCACCTTGCGCAGGCCGTCCATGTCGTCGGAGAAGGCGTAGAGCCGCGTCGGCAGGTCCGAAAGCCGCTCGAAGGCGCGGCGGATCAGCGTCGTGCGGAACACTTCGGCGAAGGTGCCGATATGCGGCAGGCCCGACGGGCCGTAGCCGGTCTCGAACAGCACGAAACCCTTGGCCGGCGGCGTCTTTTCGAGCCGCGCGAGCAATGCTGCGGCCTCGGTCACGGGCCAGGCTTTCGAAGCCCCGAACGTCGCTCGATCCATCGATTCGTACCGCAATGCATGAAAGGGGCGTGGCCGCCGCAACGCGAAGCCTTGTAGCAGGCGACGGATCGGTCGGCCACCTCATGCCCGCACGAATGGGCGCGGCCGTTAAGTGTTTCTTCAATCCGACGCGGTAGGGTCGCGACATTCGAGGCGTAGCACAGAGCGGATTGACCATGGGGCCCAGGAGCTTGCAGATCGAGCGTGACCGGTTCGTCGGATTCGCTTTCGCCGCGGCCGACGTGCTCATGGAACTCGACGATGCGGGTGCGATCACCTTCGCCGCCGGCACGACCCAGAGCCTGCTCGGCCACGGCGAAAAGGCGCTGCTCGGTCTGCACTTCGCGAAACTGGTGGCCGAAGCCGACCGGCCGATGCTGGCGCGGGTGCTGGCGAGGCTCGAGCACGAGGCGCGGGTGGGGCCCTTTCACATCCGCCTGCTGCACGGCCGCTCGCCCACCCAGTTGCGCGCGCTGCGCCGGGCCACCGTCAATGGCGGCATCCAGCTGGTCGTCAGCCGGACACCGCCGCGCGCCGCCATCGCCAGCCGCAGCCACGATGCGGCGAGCGGCCTTCTGGGGCGCGATTCCTTCACCGAGCTGGCGGAACGCCATCTCGACGACTGCCGCGAGCAGGGCGGCCATCGCGAGCTGACGATGATCCGCCTGCGCGGCCTCGACCAGTCGGGGCTGGCGCCGGATTCGCAGGCCCTGCGCGACATGATGGCGTCGCTGGGCGGTCTCTTGCGCTCGGTCTCGATCGACGGCGACGCGGCCGGTCTTCTGGGCGAGGGCGTGTTCGGCGTGGTCAACGAGCCGCGCAGCATCGAGCGGCTCGAGCGCCAGATCAAGGACACCGTGGCCGAGACCGCCCCGGACCTCGAGATCGACCTTTCGGTGCGCTCCATCGCGATGAACGAGAACGGCCTGATGCCCAAGGAGGCGTCACAGGCGCTGGTCCACGTGCTCAAATCCTTCGCCGGCCAGTTGCAGTCCGACAAGGAGATCGGCTCGCTCGGCGAAGCGCTGGAGGACCGCTTCAAATATACCGTGCAGCGGATCGCCGATTTCCGGCAGATCGTCCGCAATCTCGAATTCGATCTCGTCTATCAGCCGATCGTCGATCTGGTCGACCGCCGGCCGCAGCATTACGAGGCGCTCAGCCGTTTCCGCAGCAGCGAATCGCCGGGCGACATGGTCGGTTTCGCCGAGAAGGTCGGGATCACGGTGGATTTCGATCTGGCGGTGGTCCGCAAGGTGCTCGATTATCTCTCCACCTTCGATCCCAACCGTGCGAGGCCGAAGGTCGCCGTCAACCTGTCGACCCGCTCGATCGAGCAGGACGCGTTTCTGGTCGAGCTCAAGCGCCTTCTGGCGCAATCCGGGCGCCTCTCGCGCAACCTGACCTTCGAGATCACCGAATCCGCGGAGATCCAGAACCTCGAGCGGACCGCCAAGATCCTGGCCGATCTGCGGGCCGGCGGCAACAAGATCAGTCTCGACGATTTCGGCGCCGGTGCGTCGGCCTTCCACTATATCCGTGCTTTGAAGATCGATCAGGTCAAGGTCGACGGCGACTATATCAAGACGCTGCTGCAGAGCGAGCGCGACGCCTCGATCGTCGTCGCCATGACCAATCTCTGCCGCAGCCTCAAGGTCGTCACCGTCGCCGAGATGATCGAGACCGAGGAACAGGCCGCGGCCGTGGCCAGGATCGGCGTCGATCTCGGCCAGGGCTGGCTCTTCGGACGGCCCGCACCCCAGATACCCAAGACCACGCCGGCGACGCTCCAGGCCGCACCGGCACCCGTCGCCGCCTGACGCGCAGGCCCGGGACCGTCGTCCCCACGCCCGACCTTCCGCCGCTCCGCTGCGTTCGAGACCGGAAAACGCTTGGCGTGAGGACGACGATACCGGCGACGGGAGCTGCGGTCGGAATTCAGCCGACGGCCGGGCGTTCCGCCGCCGGATCACCACCCGGACTTCGCGCGAGAACGGGTCCGACGCGTCGCCTGCCCCCGATCGTGCCGACGTGCCGTCGAGATCGATCCCGATGCGCTCGGGCATGGCTCAGTACACTTTCTGGATGATCGGCGACGGGCGGATGATCGAGTCGTCCATCGGCGGCAGTTGGTACCATTTGTAGAGGGCGGCGATCACGAGAAGCCAGAACCAGATTTTCAAAATCGGCAGCTGGGGTTTCATCAGACTTCCTCCTCGTATGCGACCGCGACCATGACCGGCGCCGCCGGCTCGATCCAGCAGCGCCGGCCTCCGGGGTGCGTGCCGGGGCCCATGATCTCGAGCGACCTGCAGGCGAAGGGCGCGAAGATCGGGCTCGTGGTCCGTGCGGCGGGGCCGCGGACCCGCGCCGCCCCGGCCGGTGCTTCGATCCGCATGGTCATCACGATCGCCGTTGCTCGCAGGAGTTTATCTTTGCGGCCGGTGATACCTTGTCGGTTGACAATGGCCGCCGTCTGCGTCGCGTCGCCTCGAACCGCCGCCGGGATGTCGGGGAGTACGACCGACGTCCGGCGCTCACGGTGACCGTCGCGCGGCTCGGGTCGAGCGGCTCGAATCGCGCTCAGGGGATCGCCGATCGCCCGCCGGCCGCCGGCCGCCGGG
>JAGREO010000254.1:0-450 GCA_020446525.1 Geminicoccaceae bacterium
TGCGGCCTGGCGGCGCCGTCGCCGCTGCGGCCGAGGCGCCGCTCGCTCACCTGTCCGACGCCGCGGCGAGGGGGGCGCCGGCCATCCGTACGGACGGTTCGGCATCGATCGCGGGCGGGTCGCCGTGGACGCGGTTCAGGGCCCGTTCCGCCTGGGCCACCAGCTCGGCCACGATTTCGGCCACGGGCGCCTCCTCCCTGACGAAGCCGACGCTCTGCCCGGCCATCAGCGATCCGTTGTCCACGTCGCCGTCGATCACGGCCCGACGCAAGGCACCGGCCCAGAAGTGCTCGATCGTCAGCGACGCCTCCTCGAACGTCTTCTCGCCGCGGCGATAGGCTTCCACCACTTCGCGCTGGACCTGCACGAAGCGGGCGGTGCCGGCATTGGCAAGGGCCCGGACGGGGATCACCTTGAACGCCGGATCGACCTGCACCGAAGGCTGGGCGT
>JAGREO010000254.1:558-10899 GCA_020446525.1 Geminicoccaceae bacterium
GATACCCGGCAATCGCCTCGCCCCGGCCGATGCCGCCGGCGACGAAGACCGGCACCTCGCGGACGACCGGCAGCACTTCCTGGGCGAGCACCGAGGTCGAGACGGGGCCGATGTGTCCGCCGGCTTCCGATCCTTCGATGATCAGCGCGTCGATGCCGCTACGCACCAGCCGGCGTGCGACGACGGCGTTGGGGGCGAAGGTGACGGCCTTGCACCCCGCCGCGCGCAACCGCGCGACGATGCCGCTGGGCGGCAGCCCGCCGGCCAGCACGACGTGGCCGACGTCACGATCGAGGCAGACCTCGACGAGCCGGTCGAGCTCCGGATGAAGGACGATCAGGTTGACGCCGAACGGTCGGTCGGTCCCGGCCCGCGTCGCGGCGATCTCGGCGTCGAGCAGATCGGGCGACATCGCCCCGCAGGCGAGGACGCCGAACCCGCCGGCCTCGGAGATCGCCGCCACGAGTGTGCGCTCCGACACCCAGGTCATGGCACCGCCCAGAAGGGCGAGATCGCTGCCGAGAAACCTCCGGCCGCGTTCGAAGAGGGCAGCGAGACGCGGATGTCCGGCCAGCGGGTCCGCGGCCGATCCCGCCTCCCGCGGCTCTTCTGCGCGCACTTCGGCCGGACCCGCGCCGCTCACGGTCACGCCCGATCGAGACCATAGGCCGTGTGCAGCATGCGGATGGCCAGTTCGGTATATTCCTCGGCGACCAGCACGCTCACCTTGATCTCGGAGGTCGAGATCGCCTGGATGTTGATGCCCTTGGCGGCCAGCGTCTCGAACATGGTGTGGGCGACACCGGCATGGCTGCGCATGCCGACGCCGATCACCGAGACCTTGGCGACGTTGTCGTCGGCCAGCAGGTGATCGAAGCCGACCGCCGTGCGGTGCTCCTCGAGTTCCGCCATGGCCCGCGCCAGCTCGCTGCGGGCGACGGTGAAGGTGAGGTTGGCACTGCGGCCGTCGCGGCTGACCGACTGGACGATCATGTCGACGTTGATGTTCGCCCGGGCCAGCGGCCCGAAGATCGCCGCGGCGACGCCCGGCCGGTCGTTCACCTGGGCCACGGTGATCCGCGCTTCGTCACGGCTGTAGGCGATACCGCTGACGATCTGCTGTTCCATGATTTCGTCCTCGCTGCAGACCAGTGTGCCGGGCGCGTCGTCGAAGCTCGAGAGCACCTGCACGCGCACATTGTGCGCCATCGCGAGAGCCACCGAGCGGGTCTGCAGGACTTTCGCCCCGAGCGAGGCCATCTCCAGCATCTCCTCGTAGGTGATGCGGTCGAGCTTGCGCGCCCTGGCGACGATTCGCGGATCCGTGGTGTAGACGCCGTCGACGTCGGTGAAGATGTCGCAACGTTCGGCGCCGAGCGCCGCCGCGAGCGCCACCGCCGAGGTGTCCGAGCCGCCGCGACCGAGCGTGGCGACACGGCCATCCGCCGCCAGCCCCTGAAACCCGGTGACGACGGCCACCGTTCCCCGGGCCAGACAGTCGCGCAGGGGCCCGGCGTCGATCGCCTCGATGCGCGCCTTGCCGTGCGCCTCATCGGTGCGCAAACCGGCTTCGGCACCCGTGAACGAACGCGCCGGCACGCCTTGCGCCTGCAGCACGAGCGCCATCAGTCCGACCGTGATCTCCTCGCCGGTCGCGACCACCCGGTCGTATTCGGCCCAGTCGAACGGCGCTCCCGGACCCGGCACCGCGGGATCGTTCCGGCATTCGGCCGCCGCCTCGCTCCAGGCGACGAGCTGGTTCGTCGTTCCGGCCATCGCCGAGAGCACCACGCAGATGCGCTCGCCGGCGGCCATGCCGGCACGGACGCGTCGCGCCGCGTTGCGGATGCGGTCGATGTCGGCGACCGACGTGCCGCCGAATTTCTGCACGACGACCGGCCCTCTCGACGGCGCCTGTTCGGCCGGGGTGGAGGCGGACGCGAAGCGCGCGGCGACGGGGATTGACACGAATGCGGGTCCCAAGGAGTAGAGTGGCCCGGGATGGCCGGCCCGCCCGGCGGCGCGGCCGCCATCTTCTAGTCGCAAAGGACCAGCATGGGCAAGCCGCAGCCGACATCGTCGCTCGACCGGAGCGAGATCGACAAGTTCGACGAACTCGCCGAGCAGTGGTGGAATCCCGAGGGTCCGATGCGCCCGCTGCACCGCTTGAACCCGGTCCGGCTCGGTTACATCCGCGATCGCGTCTGTGCCGCCTTCGACCGCGACGTCCGGTCGTTGCGCCCGCTCGCCGGCCTGCGCGTGCTCGACGTCGGTTGCGGCTGCGGGCTGCTCACCGAGCCGATGGCCCGGATGGGTGCCGCCGTCACCGGCATCGACCCGAGCGAGCGCAACATCGAGGTGGCGCGCCGCCACGCGCAGACCGCCGAGATCGGTGCCGGCCTCCGCTATCTGCGGGCCGAGGCGGGCTCGATGCGCAAGGGGAGCGGCGCCGGCGACGCTCTTTACGATCTCGTCACCTGTCTCGAGGTGATCGAGCACAGCCCCGATCCGGCGGCACTGCTGGCCGACCTCGCATCCCTGGTGGCGGACGGCGGCCTGCTCGTCCTCTCGACCCTGAACCGGACGCCGCGCGCCTTCCTGGAGGCGATCGTCGGTGCGGAATATCTGCTCGGCTGGCTGCCGCGCGGAACCCACGACTGGCGCCGCTTCCTCAAACCCTCGGAAGTCGCGCGATGGTTGCGCCGCGCCGGCCTCGACGTCCAGGACATCCAGGGCTTCGACTATGATGCCGGTCGCGGCACCTTCGGTCTGAGCCGCGATCGCACGGTCAACTACATCCTCACGGCCGCGCGGGTCTGAGCGGCGAGCACGCTCCACCTGCCCCGGTCGGCGTGCCGCATCAACCGCTCAGTTTGGGCAGGCGCGGCAACGGCATCACCTCGATGCCCTCCTCGTCCAGAGACCGCGCCTCCTCGGCCGTGGCGCGTCCGCAAATCCCGCGCCTTTCGGCTTCGCCGCAGTGGATCGCCCGGGCCTCCGTGGCGAAGCGGTCGCCCACATCGTCGAAATTCTTCTCGACATGCGCCTGCACGCGACGCGCCAGTTGCAGGAATCTGGCCAGTCGCGGATCGACGGGAAGGCCCGCACCGCTCGCCACCGGCGCCGCTTCGTCGCCATCGCCACCGGCGGGTGCCGGCGGCTTCGACGCACCGTCGCCGGGCGGCTCCTTCGTCGAGCGGCCGCCACGCGCGATCGCCGGCGCCATGATCGCCTTGCGGACGTCGCGATCACCGCAGATCGGACATTCGAGCGTACCCGCCTCGCATTGCCGCTCGAACGTCTCGCTCGATTTGAACCAGCCCTCGAACCGGTGCTCGTCGGTGCAGGTCAGCACGAAGCAGATCATGCGCCGCCGGCGGTCCGGTCGGTCCCGCCCAGCAGGGCGTCCAGTTCCCCGCGCGCTTCGAGGGCCGCGAGGTCGTCCGAGCCGCCGATGCCTCGACCGTCGACGAAGATTTGCGGCACGGTCCGCCGTCCCTCCGCCCGCTCCAGCATCTCCGCCCGGCGGCCGGGCGTCTGCCAGAGGTCGATCTCCTCGAAAGAGACGTTCTTCTGCTGCAACAGCCTCTTGGCCCGCCAGCAATAGGGGCACAAGGGCGTGGTGTAGATCTCGACGGTGGTCATCGTGGGCAACGATCTCGGCTCAGGGGGCGCTGGCGTCGCACAGTCATATAAGAACCTGCTCGTCCTGCGCCACCCTGGCCAGCGTGAGCACGTCGACACGGGCCGCGCCGGCGCGCAGCAGAACCTGCGCGCAGGCGCTCACCGTCGCACCGGTGGTCAGCACGTCGTCGATCAGGACGACGGAGCGGCCTTCGAGCGCCGTCCTCCGCCCGGGTGCGACGGCGAAGGCGGCCGCGGTGACGTTCTCCTTGCGCTCGTGCGCCCGCAAACCCTGCTGCGAGATCGTCGCCTGCGGACGCGACAGGGTGTCCGGCAGGAAGATCGCCCGGCTGTGCGCCGCCAGATGCGCCGCCAGCACCGCCGACTGGTTGTAGCCGCGCGCCACCAGCCGCCAGCGGTGCAGCGGCACGGGCACCAGCGACGGCCGGCCCTCCAGCATCGGCCCGCCGGCCGACGCCATCCAGCGGGCGAAGGTGCGCGCGCCCTCGATCCGGTCGCCGTGCTTGAAGGCGAGGATCAGCCGCCGCGCGGTCCCCCGATAGCGCAACGCGGCCCGCGCCGTCTCGTAGGCCGGCGGCTCGTCGAGGCAGTGGTCGCACAAGGGTGCCACCGCGCCCGCCTCCTGCATCGGCAGGCCGCAGTGACGGCAGACGGTGCCGGTGACGAAGGCGACGTCGCTCCAGCAGTCGTGACAGAGCGTGCCCTGACGCTCCACCATGCAGCCACAGGCGAGGCAGCGTGCCGGCAGCACGGTCTCGAGCAGGCGCCGGCCGGCCAGCCGGGCGAGCGATAGGGCGCGATGCGCGCCTGCCGAGCCGACGACCGGCGCCATCTCACGCTGCTCCGAAACCAGGCTGCCCCATACGATCGACGCGAAAGATAGTATAGACTATCAACCTGAAGTTTGCAAGAACGCCCTTCGCCCGCGCTTGCCTCACGGTTTCGGGCTGCGCATGATCGGTGTCGTCGTCATCAAATCCGAGCGCGAGAACGTCTTTTGACAGTTCGCCTTCTGCGGTATGACATCGAGCCGAACACGCGTGCTGCGGCATCCTTCGACATGGGACCACCATCTTGCCTCTGCTCGAGCCGACACGGCGGTCCAGCCGCTTGACACCCGCTTTCATCGCCCTGTCTTCGATGGTTCTTCCGTTGATGGTCCTGGGATCGATGGTGGCGGCCGCACCGGCCGCGCAGGCGCAGCAGCGGGTCGCCGGTGGCGGCGGTTCGACCGCCGAAGCGTCGACGGTGCCGCGTGGCGTCGTGATCCTGCCGGAGGCCAAACCCGATTCGGAGGCGATGCTCAAGGGGCCGCCGCCGGACGATCGGCCGGCGGACGAGGAGCGGCCGATCGAGGCGGTGGTCGAACCGTCGCCGGCCGACGATCCGGCCGAGCTCGCGGCCCTGGCCGAGTTGCTGCAACGGCGCATCGACGCACTCAAGCGGCAGCGCACGCAGATCCCCGTGGGTGCCCTGGCCGAGGAACTCGACCAGGCGCGCCGCGACGTCGAGCATCTGGCCGAACTGCTGGTGCGCAAGGAAATCACCGAGGCGCAGCAGCAGGCCGTGGTGGCGGCCGCCGAACAGCGCGTCGCGGCGATGCTCGGCGAGCTGGATCGCACCGAAACGCAATTGTCCCAGGTGACGGCCGAGCGCGACCGCATGGACGCGCTGGTCGCCGAGAGCACGGCCCGGGTGCAGGAGCTGGCCGACCGGCTGGTGACCCTCGACGACGAGCGCGCCGCCCTGGCGCGGGATCTCGAAGGCACCCGCGAGGAGGCGCAGCAGGCACGGCGGGCGATGGCCGCGGCCGACGCCCAGGCGGCCGAAGTCGAGAAGGCGCTGGCGGCGGCCAAGGCCGAAGGCCGGGCGGCGCAGGCGGCGTTCGAGCGTCGCGTCGCCGGGGCGCGCGCCGACATCGACCGTCTCGAAGTCCGGCTCGGTGAGGAACGGCGCGCCTTCGAGCAGCAACTGGCGTCACGCGAGCAGGACATCCAGCTTCTCGAGCGGCGTCAGGCGCGGGTGCGCGACGTGCTGGTCGGCGCGCTGGCGGAGATCGACGCCGTCGCCGTGCAGCACCAGATCTCCCCTTACGAGCGGCAGATGCTCGAAGCGGCGCAAGCCAGCAACAAGGCCCGTCGCGTGGCGCTCGACGATCTGGGTTTCTCACGCAACGCGCGAGGCGATCTGGTGGCGCCCTCGATGGATCTGGCCGCATCGGCGGTCGATCCCTCCTCGATCGAGCCTGCGGCCGGTGGCGGTTCCTGCAGCGCTCTGGGGCACACCGTCGATCTCCCCTATCTCGACGACGGCGCGTCGGCCGAATGGCGGCACTACCTTCTCGGCACCGTCCGCTTCGACAAGTCCCGGGCGGAGCTGCACGACGGCGACCTGAGCGAGGTGGCGAGCTGTCTCAAGCTGCTCGGTGAGAAGCCCGGTTATTATTTCAAGATCATCGGTCACACCGACGCGCGCGGCGCCGCCGCCTTCAATCTCGATCTTTCGGTCGAGCGGGCGCAGGCGGCGCGCGACCTCATCCTCGCCAAGATCGCGATCCAGCCCTGGCGTCTCCTGATCCAGGGCCGCGGCGAGCAGTTCCCGATCGCCGACAATGACGAGGAGCGGGGCCGCGCCCTCAATCGCCGGGTCGAGGTCTTCGCCGTCCGCACCGGCAGCTAGCCCGGCCGGCGCCGCGCCGGTGCCCGATCAGAGCCGGTCGAGATCGCCGGCGAATTCGTCGCTGCAGAAGCCGCCGCCCTGAAAGCGCTGCCCGATCGTGTCGGCGGCGAGCCTGCCCTGTTCCTCCATCGCATGCTCGAGATGATCTTCGGAACGATGGGCGGGCGCGTAGCCGAGCGCATAGGCGATGTGGTTGTCCCACCATGAGCGGTCGTTGTCCGAGGCGCCGAACACGACCTCGTTGTGCAGGTCGGGATGCTCGATGCCGATGCGGATCAGCTGGGCCAGATCCTCGGGATGAATCCAGATCGACAGCCGGCGCTCGTCGAGCGGCCTCTCGGCGACGTTGCCGATGCGGATCGAGAGCACCCGCAGGCCGAACTTGTCGGCGTAATAGGAGCCGAGCGCCTCGCCGAACGCCTTCGAGACGCCGTAACGCGTATCGGGACGCACCCGGCGATCGCTGCCGATGCGCTCGGTGCGGCGGTAGAAGCCGATCGCGTGGTTGGAGGAGGCGAACACCACCCGCGGCACGCCCTCGAGCCGTGCGGCTTCGAAGATGTTGTAGCAGCCGACGATGTTGGCCTCGTGGATGGTCTCCCAGGGACCCTCGTGGGCGAAGCCGCCCAGATGGACGATGCCGTCCATCCCCCGGCAGGCCGCGCGGCAGGCGCCGGGATCGGCGAGCGGCGCCTCGACGAAGCGCTCGTGCGCCGCCATGCCGGTGACGGGGACGATGTCGCTCAGGACCACCTCGTCGAAGTGGCCGGCCAGATGCGGCCGCAGCATCGACGCCACGCCGCCGGCGGCACCGGTCATCAGGATCCTGCTCATCGTTCCTCCTTCGTCTCGGTATGCCCGGGGCGCGTCACGGGGGCAATTCGGCCCCTTGGGTGATAGCCGAGGATGGCCGCCGTCACCAGTGCAGGTTCGGCCGGCACGGCGATGTTGCCGTGGCCGCGCGAACGGGCTTATATCCGCACCCGTCAGAACGAAACGCCCGGGAGGCCATCTTCATGAAACATGTCGCAGCCGCACTGCTCGCGGCCACGTCGCTCCTCGCCGTCGGCAGCGCCTCGGCGCTGGAGATCAAGTCGAGCGACGTGCACGCCATGGGTTACCCCACCACCGACGCCATCGCCGCGATGGGCGAGTGCCTGTCGGAGAAGACCGACGGCGACATGACCATCAACATCTTCCACTCCATGCAACTCGGCGGTGAGAAGGAAGCGCTCGAGCAGGTCCAGCTGGGCGCGCTCGAGATGACCCGCGTCTCGGTCGGCGTGGTCGGCCCGATCGTCGACGACTTCAACGCCTTCAACCTGCCCTACGTGTTCCGCTCGATCGAGCATTCGCACCACGTGGTCGACGGGCCGATCGGTCAGGACCTGCTCGCCCGGCTCGAGAGCGGCGGGCTGATCGGGCTGGGCTTCATGGATGCCGGCGCGCGCTCCTTCTACAACAAGGAGCGGCCGATCGAGAAGCCCGAGGACCTGCAGGGCCTCAAGGTGCGGGTGATGCAGAACCCGATCTTCATCGACATGATGTCGGCGATGGGCGGCAACGGCATCCCGATCGCCTTCAACGAGCTCTATACCGCGCTGCAGACCGGCGTGGTCGACGGGGCCGAGAACAATCCCCCCTCCTACCTGACCCAGAACCACTACGAGCAGGCGGGTTACTATTCGCTCACCGAGCATCTGATCGTGCCCGAGATCTTCGTCTTCTCGAAGAAGGTCTGGGACGGTCTCGACGAGAGCCAGCAGACCGCCATCCGCGAATGCTCCAAGGTCGCGACCGAAAAGGAGCGCGAGCTCTGGCAGAAGATGGAGCAGGAGGCGATGGCCAAGCTCGAGGAGATGGGCGTCAAGATCAACGAGGTCGACAAGGCGCCCTTCATCGAGATCACCGCCCCGGTGCGCGAGAAGTTCGGCGAGAAATACGCCGAAATCCTCGGCAAGATCGAGGCGGTCGAGTAGGACGGCCGGCTTGGCGCAACCGTCGGGCGGCGATCCGCCGCCCGCATCGCGCCCGGTTTTCGTGCGGGCGATGGACCTGCTCTATCTGCTCTGCATGCTGATCGCCGGCATTTCGATCGTCGGCATGGCGCTGATCATCGCCTGGAGCGTCTATACCCGCTACGTGCTGGTGGCGGGTTCGTTCTGGGCCGAGCCGATCTCGATCATGCTGGCGGTGCAGATGACCTTCTTCGGTGCCGCCGCCTGCTATCGCGCGGATGCGCACATCAGCATTGACATGTTCGTGCGCACCCTGCCGGCCCGGCTGCATCGTTCGTCCGACCGGCTGGTGGATCTCCTGATGATCGGCCTCTCGGCGGCGATGATCGTCTACGGCATCAGCCTGGTGCGCACGACCTGGTTCCAGGTCTATCCCGAGCTCGAGCAGGTGCGCGTCGGTGCGGTCTATTCGGCGCTGCCGGTGAGCGGCCTCGTGACGCTGCTCTTCGCGCTCGAGCGGCTGCTCTACGGTCATCTCTTCAGCGACCGGCCCGCACCCGAGGAGCAACTCTGATGGGCGGCACCTTCGGGCCGATCCTGCTGATCGGCGGCCTCTTCCTGCTGATCACGATCAACGTGCCGGTCGCCTATGCGCTGGGCATCTCGGCCCTGGTCACCGGCCTCTATGTCGGCATTCCGCTCGAGGCCGTGCTGCTCAAGGTCTCCGACGGGGTCGACAATTTCGCCCTGCTCGCCATCCCCTTCTTCGTGCTGGCCGGCGCGCTGATGGCCGAGGGCGGCATCGCCGTGCGGCTGGTCAATTTCGCCAACATCTTCGTCGGCTTCATCCGCGGCGGCCTGGCGATGGTCAACATCCTGGCCTCGATGTTCTTCGGCGGCATCTCCGGCAGCTCGGTCGCCGACACCAGCTCGATCGGCTCGATCCTCATCCCGATGATGAAGCGCCAGGGCTATGACGACGCCTTCAGCGTCAACGTCACCATCACCAGCTCCACCCAGGGCATCATCATCCCGCCCTCGCACAACGCCATCATCTACGCCTATGCCGCCGGCGGTTCGGTCAGCATCGCCCAGCTCTTCATGGCCGGCGTGGTGCCCGGCATCATGATCGGCGTCGCCCTGATGATCCTCTGCTTCATCCTCGCGGTCCGCCGCGGTTATCCCAAGGGCGAGATGGTGCCGCTGCGCGAGGCGGTGAAGATCTCCGCCGAATCGGTGCTCGGCCTGCTGACCGTCGTCATCATCGTCGGCGGCGTGATCGGCGGCATCTTCACCGCCACCGAATCCGCGGCGATCGCCGTCGTCTACGCCTTTCTCGTCACCATGCTCGCCTATCGCGAGCTGAAGGTCCGCGACCTGCCGCGGATGATGGACGGGGTGGTCAAGACGGTCGCCATGGTGATGCTGCTGATCGGCTTCGCCTCGGCCTTCGCCTACATGATGACGCTGATGCAGATCCCGGCCCACGTCACCAGCTTCTTTTTGACGCTGTCCGACGACAGGATCGTCATCCTGCTGCTGATCAACCTGATGCTGCTGGTGCTCGGCATGTTCATGGACATGGCGCCGCTGATCCTGATCTGCACGCCGATCCTTCTGCCGGTGGTCAAGGCGCTGGGCGTCGATCCGGTACATTTCGGCATCATCATCATGCTCAATCTCGGAATCGGCCTCGTCACGCCGCCGGTCGGCACGACCCTCTTCGTCGGCTGCGCCATCGGCAAGGTCCGTGTCGACGAGGTCGCCCGCCACCTCTGGCCGTTCTGGCTGACCATGTTCATCGTGCTGATGCTGGTCACTTATGTCGAACCCGTCTCCATGGCCCTGCCGCGCCTGATCGGCTTTTGAGAGCGAACACGATACGCCCACGCGGCATCGGCCCCGGAATCGGGGATTCCGGGGCTGTGGCGGCGCGGACGGCGTGCGGGTGCGTCAGTCGGGGGGCGGGACGGGGGGTGGCTCGGGCGCATGTGCGGCGGCTTCATGGGCCTCGACTCGACGGGCTTCGGCTTCGCGCGGCCCGTATTCGAGGGCACCG
>JAGREO010000255.1 GCA_020446525.1 Geminicoccaceae bacterium
GTCGGCCGGTGCTGCTGCTTCGGTATCGGCGCGGAAGGCGGTAACGCCGGTGATCGTCTCGTCGCCGGCGGCGATACGCTCGAGACGTGCGTCGCGCGCCTGCTCGATCGCGGCCTGCAGCGTGCCCTTCTCGAGCGCTTGGCGCATGCCGCCTTCGCCTTCGATACGCTGCACGAGGCGCCAGGCCGCCGTGGCGAGCTCGTGCGTCAGATGCTCGACGAAGAAACTGCCGCCCGCCGGATCGGCGACGCGGTGCAGGTTGCTCTCCTCGATCAGCACGTGCTGGATGTTGCGGGCGATCCGGCGGGAGAAGGGCTGCGGCTGGCGGAGCGCCTGATCGAACGGCCGCACGACGATCGTCTCGGCGCCGCCGATGCCGGCGGCGTACGCGGCGGCGGTGGTCCGCAGCATGTTCACGTAGGGATCGAGTAGGGTCATCATCCGCCCGGCCGTGATCGCTTCGAGCACCATCGGCACCTGCATGCCCGCATGCCCGAGCACGTTCGCCCAGAGCAGACGCACCGCGCGGTGCTTGGCGATGGTGGCGAAGATGTCGGCATCGGCGGCCAACCGAAGCCGCAATTGGCGCAAGGTGCCGTTCGTTCCGGCCGCATGCCGCAGATAGGTGATCGCCGTGGCCACAACCGCCGCCAGCTCCTGGGCTTCGGTAGCGCCCGCCGCGTGATAGAGTTCACCATCGGCCCGCAACTGCAGCGTGCCGTTCGGTATCGCCATGTCGTCCGGCGAGAGCTCGGCCGTGGCGACGGCGCCGAGCGGGTCGCTCACGACGGCCGCAGGCTGGCGTATCCGGGCCGCGATTTCCTCGGCCCAAGGGCCCGCGTCGATCAGCAGGGGACAACTCGGGGGCAGGTCTTTCGAGAGGCGCGTCATGTCCCCGGCATCGGCGAGGCAGACGCCGTCGGGCGCTTCGCCGGCGGATCGTCGTCGATCGAGGCGCACCTCCAGCGAGGTCGCTCCGTGCGCCGCTTCGTCGATCAGTTCCTGGTTCGCGTCGATGACGGAGGACCGGGTGACGAGTGCTCCGATGTTCCAGGCGCCCCGCCGGCCCGCCGGTCTCGCCCGCAGGGCCGTCGGCGGCAGGTCGTCCCGGGTGTGGAGCGGGCGGATGTCCAGTCCGTCGGCGGTGGTGGAGACGAGCGAGCTCGGATCGCCGCCGCGCAGCACCCGCTCGACCGCCGATCTCCACATCGCCAGGTCGGGCACGTCGAACCCGTCGGCCAGCCGCATCGTTTCGCTCATCTCGAGTCCTTCTCCTTCGTCTCGATCATCCTAGCGGACGCGGCCGCGCGTTTCGAGCCGGTCGGCGGGTGCCGGCGCGACGTCGGGTCGCGAACGAGGCGGGCGGCCGAATGTCAGCGGGCGATCGGCGCCACCGTCGCGCCGAGCAGCGCCACGAGGTCGGCCGGTGCCACCTCGATCTCCAGACCGCGTCTTCCGCCCGAGACGAAGATGGTCGACGCATCGCCGGCGCGCGCGTCGAGGACGGTGGGCAGGCGCTGCTTCTGGCCGAAGGGGCTGATGCCGCCCTTGACATAACCGGTCGCCCGCTCGGCCCGGCGAACATCCGCCATCAGCGCGCGCTTGTGACCCAGGACCTGCGCCAGCCGCTTGAGATCGAGTTCGAGGGCGACCGGCAGGATCGCCGCGGCGAGACCGGCACCTTCGACGTCGACGATCAGCGTCTTGAACACCCGGTCGGCGTCGACGCCCAGAGCCTGCGCCGCCTCGAGGCCCACGCCACCGGGTCGACCTGCATAGCCGTAGGTGTGCAGCGCGAAGCTGGTCCCGCCCGCTTCGAGCAATGCTACCGCTGGCGTGCCCTTCGACGGCTTGGCCACCAGTCAAGCGCCCGCGCCGCTCAGGCGCCGCAGCACCGCCTCGTGCAGGGCGGGCGTGGCCGATGCCACGACGTCGCCCTTCGATGACAGCGAAAGCGGCGCGCCGGACCAGTCCGTGATGCGCCCGCCGGCTTCCTCGACCAGCGGCACGAGGCTCAGAAAGTCGTAAGGTTGCAGGTCGGTCTCGATCATCACGTCGACATGGCCCGCGGCCAGCAGGGCATAGACGAAGGCGTCGTAGCCGTAGCGTTGCAGCCGGCCCACGTCGCGGAACGCCCGGAAACGGCGGTCGAGCTCGGCATCGGTCGGCTCGTGGCCGGCCAGATAGACGACCGCATCGTCGAGCTGCTCGCATCCGCTGGTGCGGATCGGCTCGCCGTCGAACGAAGCTCCCGCACCTACCGCCGCGGTGTAGCGCTCGCCGATCGCCGGGACGTCGACGATGCCGACGATCGGCCGGCCGCCGTCGAGCAGGGCGACGAGGCTGCAGAAGAGCGGAAAGCCGGTGATGAACGATTTCGTGCCGTCGATCGGATCGAGTACCCAGACGAAGCGGGCGTCCAGATGCTGGCCGCCATGCTCTTCACCGAAGATGCCGTGGTCCGGACAGCGGTCGTGCAGCACCGCGCGCATCGCCTTTTCGGTCTCCCGATCGGCGATGGTGACCGGCGACAGGTCGGCCTTGTGCTCCACCCGAAGGCTCTTGCGGAAATAGCGCATCGGGACGGGTCTCGCGGCGTCGGCGACCGCGTGGGCGATGGCGACGAGGTCGCTGGTCTGCATGATCGAATCCGGCGAGCGTGGAACGAGGCGAGGTGTCGCGAAGGCTGATACGTCGCGATGCCCCACTTGTCTTGTCCGATCGAAGCGCGACGTTATTTTTGCAACGAATGGACGGTGCCGCGGTTTTGTCCCGGCACCGGAAAGCCATGCCCTTCGCTGGGGCGATGGCGTGGGATGGAAACGATCTGAATAGGGACGCGGCGCGGCCGCGGCAGGGTGATGCTGCTTTGGCGTGCACTCGATCGAATGATCCGTCGGGGTAACCTCGTCATCGTCGACGCGGCGGGTGGACGGCACAATTTCGGCGACGGCAGCGGACCCCGGTGCGTCGTCCGGTTCGCCGATCGCCGGCTCGAGTGGGAACTGGCGCTGCGGCCCGATCCGGTCCTGGGCGAAGCCTACATGGACCGCCGGCTGCTGATCGAGGAGGGCGCGCTTTACGACTTCGTCGACGTCTGTGCCGGCAACGCGTTCCGGCAATGGGAGGAAGGCGGCGCGCGGATGGGGCTCTACGCCTTCGCCCGCCTCTGGCATCAGTACAATCCGATCACGCGCTCGCTGCAGAACGTGGCGCATCACTACGATCTCTCGGACGCGCTCTACGACCGCTTCCTCGATGACGCGGCGAGGCAATATACCTGCGCCTACTTCTCGCGGCCCGACATGAGCATCGAGCAGGCGCAAGTGGCCAAGCTCGACCTCGTCGCGCGCAAACTGCTGCTCGAGCCCGGCCAGAAGGTGATCGATCTGGGATGCGGCTGGGGCGGGCTCGGCATGTATCTGGCGGCCGAGCACGAGGTCGACGTGACCGGCGTGACCCTGTCGATCGAGCAGGTCAAGCATGCCAACAGGTGCGCCGCCGAACGTGGCCTGGCCGCCGCGAGCCGCTTCCTGCATCTCGACTACCGTCAGGCGGAAGGCGTGTATGATCGCGTGGTCTCGGTCGGTATCCTCGAGCATGTGGGTATCCACTACTACGATACCTTCTTCCAGAAGGTGGCCGATCTGATGGCGGACGACGGTGTGGGGCTCGTCCATTCCATCGGCCGTATGCGCGGCCCGGCCTGGACCAGCCGCTTCATCCGCAAATACATCTTCCCGGGTGGCTACATTCCCGCTCTGTCCGAAGTCATGCCGTCGATCGAGCGCGCCGGCTTATGGGTCACCGATATGGAAATTTTGCGCCTGCACTATGCTTTCACCTTGCGTGCCTGGCGCGAGCGCTTCTACCGTCACTGGGATGAAGTCGCATCGATCTATGACGAGCGGTTCTGTCGGATGTGGGAGATGTACCTGGTCTGCTCCGAACTGTTCTTTCGACGGCAGGACGGCATGATCTTTCAGGTTCAATTGGCCAAGCGACGCGACACCGTACCGTTGACCCGCGACTATCTGCTGGCACCCCGCGAGGCGGCCGACCCGACGCACATGCGCGCGGCGGAATAGGTGGCGCCCGCAGCTTTGGATCTCGCCTTCACCGCGATGGGTGAGGGTGATCCGGTCTTCGTGATGCACGGGCTCCTCGGGTCGCAACGCAACTGGCAGGGCCACGGCAAGCAATTGGCGCGACGCCACGCCGTCCACCTGATCGACATGCGCAACCACGGCCGCTCGCCCTGGGCGGACGAGATGAGCTACGCCGCCATGGCGGCGGATCTCGTCCGGCTGATGGACGCACGCGGTGTGGAGCGCGTTTCGCTGATCGGTCACAGCATGGGCGGCAAGGCGGCGATGGCGACGGCGCTGTTGCATGCCGGGCGGGTGGCGCGACTCGCCGTGGTCGACATCGCGCCGGTCGCCTATCGCTCCGGGTTCGACGACTATATCGCGGCGATGCAGGCGATCGATCTTTCCTCCCTTCGACGCCGGGCCGAGGTCGAGAGCGCCTTGGCCGAGGCCGTGCCGGAGCCGGCGATCCGGTCCTTTCTGGCGCAGAACCTGGATTCGCAGGGCGAGACGCTGCGCTGGAGAGCAAACCTCGAGGTTCTGGCGGCCGAGATGAGCACGATCACCGGCTGGCCGGCGGCGCTCGACGAAGCTCGATTCGACGGGCCGGCGCTCTTCCTGTCGGGCGGCGCATCGCCCTACGTGCGAGCGGAATACCGGGACAAGATCATGCGTCTGTTCTCCCGGGCGCAGATGCAGGTGGTTGGCGGTGCGGGCCACTGGCTGCACGCCGAGGCGCCGCAGGCGACCGCCGAAGCTCTCGCAGGCTTTCTCGGGCTGGATCGCTGAGCGGCCGGATTCGTTTGTGAAACGGGATCGTGCCCGTTAAGCAGGAGCGCGAAGCCCGTCGGTCGTCGCAGAGCGAGACAATAGCGTCATGAGCCTTCGTCTGCAGGGCGTGAGCAAGTTCGTCGGAGATGCGATGCATCTCGACGACATCGACCTCGATCTGGAGCCGGGGCGGCCTTACGTCCTGCTCGGCCCGACGACCGCTGGCAAGACCTCGCTGATGCGCATCATGGCCGGGCTCGATCGGCCGACGGAAGGCAAGGTGTTCGCCATGGGCGCGGACGTCACGGGCGTCGATGTGCGCCGCCGCGACGTCGCCATGGTCTACCAGCAGTTCATCAATTATCCGGCCTTCACGGTCTACGACAATATCGCGGCACCCTTGCGGATGCGTGGCCTCGATCCGGGCGAGATCGACGATGCCGTCCGACGGACGGCCGCCATGGTGCATATCGCCCCGCTGCTCGACCGGTTGCCGGGGGAGCTCTCGGGCGGCCAGCAGCAGCGATGCGCCATCGCCCGGGCGCTGGTCAAGGAAAGCGGCCTGTTGCTGCTCGACGAACCGCTGGTCAATCTCGACTACAAGCTTCGCGAGGAGTTGCGCGCCGAATTGCAGGAATTGTTCACCCGGCGCGATTCGGTCGTCGTCTATGCCACGACCGAGCCGCTCGAGGCGCTGATCATGGGCGGTGAGGTCATCGTCATGCACGAGGGGCGGGTGCTGCAGGTCGGATCGGCCGCCGCCGTACACCAGAAGCCGGGTTCCTATCGCGTGGCGCACGTTTTCGCGGACCCGCCTATGAACACCATCGACGTCGCGGTGCGCGACGGCGAGGCGCGGGGCGACGGCGGGTTCAGCCTGCCGCTCACGGGCCATCTGGCCGATCTGCCCCAGGGCCGGATCAAGCTCGGGGTGCGCGCCAACCATCTCTCGATCGATCCGCGGCCGGGTGCGACGGTCGAGATCGACGGCGTCGTCGAGCTTTCCGAGATCTCGGGCTCGGAGACCTTCGTCCACGTGGCGCACAACCGTACCTCGTGGGTGGTTCAGGAGACCGGGGTCAAGAGCCGGGCGATCGGCGACGAGGTGCGGATCCATCTCGATCCGTCGAAGCTTTATGCCTTCGGTCAGACCGGCGCGCTCGAAGCCGCTCCCGACGCACCGCCCGCCGTTCGAGCAGGGACGGCCTGATGGCGCGCATCACCTTCGAAGAGGTCTCGCACAGCTACAGGGCGAAGCCGGAGACAGCCGAAGATTTCGTCCTGAGCGACATGAACTTCACGTGGGACGATGGTGGTGCCTATGCGCTGCTCGGTCCCTCGGGTTGCGGCAAGACCACGCTGCTCAATCTGACCTCCGGCCTGCTGCGTCCGACCCGGGGACAAATCCAGTTCGACGGCGACGACGTCACCGGGCTCAAGCCCGGCGAACGCAACATCGCCCAGGTCTTCCAGTTCCCGGTCGTCTACG
>JAGREO010000256.1 GCA_020446525.1 Geminicoccaceae bacterium
TCTGGTCATGACGAGACTATAATCATATCACACGAGCAACGCAAGGGCTTTTTTTGCGACGCCCGGGATTGGCATGCACCGCCTCGGCAGGGACCGGAGGGTTGCACCCTCCGAACCTCCGGCTTTCCCTTTTTGATTCTGTCCGTTGGGGGATGGCGATCGACGGGTGGGCACGGGAGGTGAGGAAGCGTCCGCCCGGCTCGTGAGACGGCGCGTTCTTGACAAAGTGCGGTGCGGGTGGCTGCTGCGGCGGAGCGTGAGCATGAGAGGTTGCTTCGGGCATGAAGCTTCTGGTGATCGAGGACGATGAGGAGAGCGCCGCCTATGTCGCCAATGGCTTCCGCGAGAAGGGGCATGTGGTCGATGTCGCCGCCAACGGCCAGGACGGCCTGTTCCTGATCGTCGACCAGACCTACGACGTCGCCATCGTCGACCGCATGCTGCCCAGGCTCGATGGTCTCGGCCTCGTCAAGGCGATCCGCGCCACCGGCAACAGGACTCCGATACTGTTCCTGACGACGCTCGGCGGCATCGACGACCGTGTCGAGGGCCTCGAGGCCGGCGGCGACGACTATGTGGTCAAGCCGTTCGCCTTCGCGGAGCTCCTGGCGCGCGCCAATGCCCTGGCGCGACGGCCGCCGATGACCGACGTCGAGACCACGCTTTCGGTGGGCGACCTCGCCATGGATCTCCTGAAGCGCAGGGTGACGCGCGCGGGCAGGGCCATCGAGCTGCAACCGCAGGAGTTCAAGCTGCTCGAATATCTGATGCGGCACGCCGGACGGGTGGTCACGCGGACCATGCTGCTCGAGAACGTCTGGGAATTCCACTTCGATCCGAAGACCAGCGTGGTCGAGACCCATATCAGTCGCCTGCGCGCCAAGGTCGATCGCGGCTTCGAGACCGAGCTCATCCACACCGTGCGCGGTTCGGGCTACTGTGTTCGCCCGTCTGACTAGAATACTCGTCCGCACCATCGGTTTTCGCCTCGCCGCCCTCTACGCGACGCTGTTCGCTCTGTCGGCGCTCGTACTGTTCGGCGTGATCTACTGGATCACCGGCGACGCCCTGCGTCGGCAACTGCGAACCACGGTTCAAACCGAGGTCGCAGCGCTCGCGGCCGATTACCAGAATGGCGGTGCCGCTCAAGTCGCCGCCATGATCGACCGACGGATCGTCGGCCGCCGCGGCACGGCATTTCTCCTGCTCGATCCATCGGGGCGCAAGGTCGCCGGTAATCTCGGCGGTCTGGTCGCTCGGGCCGGATGGCAGACCGTGCCGGCGTCGGCCGTCGCGGACGCATCGGAGGATGTCCTGAAGGAGTTGCTCGAAGAGCCGGACGCGCACGCGCTGCTGGCGCTCGGCGTCGATCTGCCGGACGGCTCCTTTCTGCTCGTAGGCAAAGACGAGCATCCCATAGGCGAGGCGCAGGAAGCGGTCATCCGTTCTTTCGGCTGGACGGCCCTCGTGATCGTTCTGCTCGCCATCGCCGGCGGCCTTTTCCTCAGCAGGGAGTTTCTCCTGCGGATCGACGCGATCAACGCGACCACGCGTGCGATCATCGACGGCAGGCTGGCCGATCGGGTGCCGACGCGGGGGACCGGCGACGAGCTCGATCTCCTCGCCCGCAACCTCAACGAGATGCTCGATCGCGTGCAGATGCTGATGGACAGCTTGCGCCAGGTCTCGAACGACATCGCGCACGATCTGCGCACGCCGCTCGGCCGCCTGCGCCAGCGTCTGGAGACGACACGCTCGAAGGCCCGGACGGTCGACGCATACAAGGCTGCCATCGATCAGGCGATCGTCGACGTGGATGGTATCCTCGGGACCTTCGCAGCATTGCTGCGTATCGCGCAGATCGAATCGGGTACACGCAAACAGGCGTTCGCGGACCTCGACCTGTCGGATCTGTTCTCGAAGATCGCCACGGCCTATGGCGCCGTCGCGGAAGATCGGGGCCAGGTTCTCAAAGCGGCGATCGATCGGGACGTCCATCTGCGCGGCGACCGCGAGCTGCTGCTGCAGATGCTCGCCAATCTTGTCGAGAACGCGATCCGGCATACCGAAGCCGGGACCACGATCCAGCTCGCCTTGTGCTCCCGTCCAGAGGGACCGATCGGTGTGGTTCGTGACGATGGTCCGGGCATTCCCGAAGCCGAGCGGGAAGCGGTCTTCCGCCGCTTCTTCCGCCTCGACCGGGCCCGTACGACCGACGGCAGCGGCCTGGGCCTGGCCCTGGTCGCCGCCATAGCCGAACTGCACGGCATCGGCATCATGCTCGGCGACGGCGCACCGGGCCTGAAGGTGACCCTCGCGTTCGCCGGAAAGACGGGCCCCGACCACGATCGGTCTCGTGGCGGCTCGACTGCGGGGGCGTGAGCCCGGGCGCACCTGACGCGGCCCGGGCCCGATCGCTACTCAGTTCTTGTGATCGTCGTCATGGTCGTCGTCGCTGGCGCCGTCGTGGTCGTCATGGTCGTCGTCGCTGGCGCCGTCGTGGTCGTCATGGTCGTTGTCGTTGGCGTCCTCGTGGTCGTCATGGTCGTTGTCGTTGGCGTCCTCGTGGTCGTCATGGTCGTCGTCGCTGGCGCCGTCGTGGTCGTCATGATCGTTGTCCATGGCGTCCTCATGGTCGTCATGATCGTTGTCGTCGACGCCATTGTGGTCGTCGCGGTCGTTGTCCTCGGCCGAACGCACAAGGGCCGGGGTCTTGGCGGTCGTCTGGGTGGATTGACCGGTGGCGGCCCGGATGGACGCGCCGTCCGCCTGTTCCGGCGAGGCCGCCATGACGGCACCGCTGATCCCGATGAGCGCCAGGCCGCCGAGCAGCGACGTCGTCAGCAGGTGTTTGCGAAGCATGATCTTTTCCTTGGGTCCTCGTGCGATCGCCGATCGATCGCATCCGGGTCGAGGGAATAGGACTTTCGGCTTTACCAGCGGCTCGGCAGAAGCATACGGATTCGTAATCCGGCCATCGGCCGCCGATCGAGCCGCGGTTCGCAGCCGTTGACGCGCGTTTTGGGCGGCTGTTTTACAAATCCGTAAACTTCGCGAAAGCCGACGCCATGCCGGCGCGAGCTAGCCTGCGGCCTTCCGATCGTCGCGCGGAACCGACTCCGCACCGATCCTCACCCATTGCGCTGCAGGAGAGACTTCATGGCGTCCATGACGCGCTTCGAACCGGCCGTCGATACCGGTGGCCGCGTTCACCCGGTTTCCAAGATCGCAGAAGTGACGCTCGCCTTCTGGATCCTCAAGATCATCGCCACGACACTCGGCGAGATGAGCGGAGATTTCATCGCGCATACGATGAACCTCGGCTATGTCGTCGGGCTTTCGATCACCTCCACACTTCTCCTGATCGTGCTGACGTTGCAGATCCGTGCCGACAGGTTCCATCCCGCGCTGTTCTGGGCGGCGATCGTGGCGACGACCACCGCCGGCACCGAAGTCTCGGACCTCATGGATCGCACCCTGGGGCTGGGTTATGTCGCCGGTTCGGTGATCCTGGCGACCGGGCTGCTCGCGACCCTCGCCGTCTGGTATTACCGCGATCGCGATCTGAGCGTCGATCCGATCATCGAGAAGGACGCCGAGATCATGTTCTGGATCGCCGTCGTCTTCTCCAACAGCCTCGGCACCGCTTTCGGGGACGCGCTGGTCGACGTGGTCGGCTTCAGCTACGTGCAGGGCGCCTTCGTCACCGCCGGCATCATCGCCGTGGTGCTCCTCCTGCACTATGCGACGAAGGTCGACAAGACCGTGCTCTTCTGGATCGCCTTCATCTTCACGCGCCCCTTCGGTGCGACTTTCGGCGACTTTCTCACCAAACCTCTCGCTTCGGGCGGACTGGACCTCGGTACGCTGCAGGCCTCGTTCGTAGCACTCGCTCTTCTGGCGACGGTGTTGTTCGCCTCGGGTCGGCTGGCGACGACGAGGTGACCGACCATTCGCCTTTGGATGACCCGATGCGAGGCACGGCAGACCAAAGGCTCGCGCTACTCGTCGAGTTCGTCCCGCCCGGACAGACGAAAAAGAAGAAGAAGGCTCTATTCGCGTTAGCCGTTG
>JAGREO010000257.1 GCA_020446525.1 Geminicoccaceae bacterium
TGCACCGTGTTGGCCATCACCACCACGTTCATCGCCGGCTTGATCGGTTCCGACACCATCGCCTGAAGCGCGACGGATTCGATCGGCAGACGGAACCCCGCCATCGCCGCGAGGTGGCTGGAATGCCCAGCGACGACGATCCCCAGTTTGTCGCAGCCGATCGTGCCGCGCGTGGTGGCCACCGCCGACACCTGGCCGCCAACGCTTTCGATGCCGGTCACTTCGCAATTCTGGATCACGTCCATGCCCATCGCCGAGCAGGCCCGCGCATAACCCCAGGCCACGGCGTCATGGCGCGCGGTGCCGCCGCGCGGCTGCCAGAGAGCGCCCAGTACCGGATACCGCGGCCCGTGGATGTTCATGATCGGCACCAGCCGCTTGACCTCGTTGGGGCCGATGAAGCGGGTGTCCACGCCTTGCAGGGCGTTGGCGTATTCAGTGCGCCGGTAGCCGCGCACCTCGTGCTCGGTCTGGGCCAGCATCATCACGCCGCGCGGGCTGAACATGATGTTGTAGTTCAGATCCTGGCTCAGGGTTTCATAGAGCGATCGGGCTTTTTCATAGATCGCCGCCGACGGATCCTGGAGGTAGTTCGAGCGGATGATCGTCGTGTTGCGCCCGGTGTTGCCGCCGCCGAGCCAGCCCCGCTCGAGCACCGCGATCCGCCCGACATCGTGCTCCTTGGCGAGGTAATAGGCGGTCCCGAGACCGTGCCCGCCGCCGCCGACGATGATGACGTCATAAGTCGGCTGCGGCTCCGGGCTGCGCCAGGCGCGCTGCCAGTCGCGGTGGCCGGTGAGCGCGTTGCGCGCCAGAGAGAAGATCGAATAACGCTGCATGGCGGTCATGCTCCGGCACGGGCCCATGGCCTTCTTGTTCGGCGACGACACGCCCTGATCCTAGGCCGACGTTGCGCTGTATGGTCACAGCGCCTAAGGAAGAACCCACACGAGGTTTCGGCGCGGGGGAGGATCGTGGGCGAATGAAACTGGGCATTCCAAAGGAAACGCGCGACGCCGAACTGCGCGTAGCGGGTTCGGCCGACACGGTCAAACGCTATGCCGGCCTCGGCCTCGAGGTGCTGGTCGAGAAAGGTGCGGGCGTCGCCGCCGGGATCGCCGACGAGGCTTTCCAGAAAGCCGGCGCCAAGCTGGTCGACAGGGCCGCCGCCTTCGATGCCGACATCCTGCTCAAGGTGCAGCGCCCGACCGACGACGAGATGGGCATGCTCGAGAAGGATCAGGTGCTGATCGGCGCGCTCGATCCCTATCCCAACCGCGATCAGGTGAAGGCCTACGCCGAGAAGGGCGTCACCGCCTTCTCCATGGAGCTGCTGCCGCGCACCACCCGCGCCCAGGCGATGGACGTGCTCTCCAGCCAGGCCAACCTCGCCGGCTACAAGGCGGTGGTCGACGCCATGGGCGCCTACAATCGCGTGCTCTCGATGATGATGACGGCCGCCGGCACCGTCACGCCGGCCAAGATCTTCATCGTCGGCGCCGGCGTCGCCGGTCTTCAGGCGATCGCCACCGCTCGGCGCATGGGTGCCGTCGTCACCGCGACCGACGTGCGTCCGGCGGCGCGCGAGGAGATCGAGAGCCTGGGTGCGAAGTTCGTCGGCTTCATTCCCGAGGGCGGCGCGACCAAGGGCGGCTACGCTCGCGCACTGACCGAAGACGAGCAGAAGAAACAGGCCGAAATGGTGGCCGAGCACATCAAGAGCCAGGACATCGTGGTCACGACGGCGCAGATCCCCGGCCGCAAGGCACCGCGCATCGTCACCGGTGCCATGGTCGCGTCGATGAAGCGCGGCTCGGTGGTGTTCGATCTGGCGGCCGAGACCGGGGGCAACGTCGAGGGCGCCGAGCCCGGCGAGACGGTCGAGACCGAGGGCGGCGTAAAGATCCTGGGGGCGCGCAACCTGCCGGCCAAGCTGGCACCCGCCTCGAGCGTGCTCTACGCCAGAAACCTGAACAATTTCGTCGCTCTGCTCGTCACCAAGGGCGAAGGCGGCCCGAAGCTCGAAATCGATACGAAGGACGAGCTGATCGCCGGTGCGCTCCTGACCCGGGACGGCCAGATCGTCCACCCCAACCTGAAGAGCTGAGGGAACAGAAGAACATGCACGGCATCGACCCTGCCATCCTCAACCTCATCATCTTCGTGCTGGCCGTCTTCGTCGGCTATTACGTCGTCTGGTCGGTCACCCCGGCCCTGCACACGCCGCTCATGAGCGTCACCAACGCGATCAGTTCGGTGATCATCGTCGGCGCGATCATCTCGACCGGGGCGGACAGCTTCGCCGCCACCTTCTTCGGCTTCCTCGCGCTGATCCTCGCGGCGATCAACATCTTCGGCGGCTTCGCGGTCACCAACCGCATGCTTTCCATGTTCAAGAAGCGCGGTTGAGGGGACCCGATACATGAGCGTCAATCTCGCCGCCTTCGGCTACCTGATCGCCGGCGTCTGCTTCATCCTCGCCCTGCGCGGTCTCTCGCATCCGGCCACCTCGCGCGCCGGCAACCGCTTCGGCATGATCGGCATGACCATCGCCGTGGTGGTCGCGATCCTCTCGCTGCAGCATGCCGGCTTCGGCAGCTATCTCCTGATCCTGATCGGTCTCGGCATCGGCGGCGGCATCGGCTACGTCGTCGCCAAGAAGATCGAGATGACGGCGATGCCGCAGCTCGTCGCCGCCTTCCACTCGCTGGTCGGTCTGGCCGCCGTGTTTGTCGCCGCCGCCGCCTTCCTCAATCCGGGCGATTTCGGCATCCTCACCGCCGACGGCGACATCAAGGGTCTCTCGCTGTTCGAGATGGGACTGGGCACCATCATCGGTGCCATCACCTTCACCGGCTC
>JAGREO010000258.1 GCA_020446525.1 Geminicoccaceae bacterium
GTGCCGGGCTACGGCATGGCGGTGGCCCAGGCGCAGCACGCGGTGCGCGAGCTCTACGACGTGCTGACCAAGAAAGGCGTGGAGGTGCGCTTCGCCATCCATCCGGTGGCCGGGCGCATGCCCGGCCACATGAACGTGCTCCTGGCCGAGGCCAACATCCCCTACGACGTCGTCTTCGAGATGGAGGACATCAACAACGACTTCCAGCAGGCCGACGTGGCCTACGTCATCGGTGCCAACGACATCACCAATCCCTCGGCCAAGAACGACCCGCAGAGCCCGATCTTCGGCATGCCGGTACTCGACGTCGACAAGGCCAAGGCGGTCTTCTTCGTCAAGCGCTCGATGGCCGCCGGCTATGCCGGGATCGAGAACTCGCTGTTCTATCAGGACAATACGATGATGCTCTTCGGCGACGCCAAGAAGATGACCGAAGAGATCGTCAAGGGCATGGAATAGGCGGGCACCCGTCATGAGGCGGGTCAACCCGAAGAAGCTCAACGCCCTGCAGCTCAGGACACTGGCGATCCTGCAGGGCCTGGCGTCCGACGACCGGTTCGCCGAGGCACCCGACGCCGAGGGCGCCGTCACCTTGCGGAGCCTGCCGCACGCCCACGGCGACCACTTCCACGTCGGCGACGGCGTGGTGCTCGTGAGAGATGCCACGGGTCTCTTCAATCCCGCGGTCCACAGGGCGCTGGTACGCAAGCACCTGCTTCGAGCGGACGCCGCCGGACCACCGACGCTCACCGCCGAAGGCCTCGCCTACGACACCGGCATCGCCGATACGATCCTGCACCGCTCTGATCACGCCTGAGGCTTCTCCCGCCCGTCCGATGCGGCCACGACGACGTCGTCATAGCTCCAAGGACGGGCCCGCTCGAAAGCGCGAGCGGCGCGCAGCACGGTCGCATCCGCGAACTTCGCTCCGACGATCTGCAGGCCGACCGGCAGGCCCTCGGCCGTGCGCCCGCAGGGAACCGACATCGCCGGCTGCTGGGTCAGGTTGAAGGGCCAGCTGAACGCGGCCCAGTCCAGCCAGCGGGTCATCGAACTCGCCGGCGGCACCTCGTGGCCCGCTTCGAACGCCGGGATCGCGGTCGCGGGTGTCAGCAGCAGGTCGAAGCCATCGAACCAGCACTGCATCGCCGAGCCCAGCGCATCACGCTCGAGCATCGCCGCCCGGATGCGCCGGCCGTCGAAGCCCTCACCTTCGGCGGCGACGGACCTCAGGGCCGGCTCGAGCCGATCGCGTCGCTCGGGCGCCACGCTTGCCACGAGATTGGCCGCGGCACCATACCAAAAGGTCTCGAACAAGGCGCGCGGCCGACCGATCGGCGGATCGACGAAGTGGACCTTGGCGCCGAGCTCGGTGAAGGTCGCGACGGCCGCGTCGAACCGCGCGCGCACCTCCTCGTCCACGTCGACGAAAGCAAGCGTCGGACTTGCCGCGATCCGGAGGCCGCGCACGCCGGCATCGAGGTCGCGCGCGAAGGACCCTGCTTCGCGCGGCACGACGTGCCAGTCGCGGAGATCCGGCCGTGCGATCACATCGAGCATCAGGGCACAATCGCCGACGGTGCGACAGATGGGGCCGAAATGGGAGACGGTGCCGAAGGGACTGGGCGGCCAGGCCGGTACCCGCCCGAAGGTCGGCTTGAGGCCGGCCACACCGGAAAAGGAGGAGGGTATGCGGATCGACCCCCCACCATCGGAGCCAAGATGCATCACCCCCATGCCGAGTGCGGCGGCCACGACGGCGCCGCCGCTGCTGCCGCCGGCGGTCCTGGTGGGATCGAACGGGTTGCGCGCGAGATCGCCGCGCGGATTGTCGGTCACCGCCTTCCAGCCGAACTCCGGCGTCGAGGTCTTGCCCAGCATCACCATTCCGGCCGCACGCAGGTGGCGGACCGAAGGTGCATCGACCGTCTCGGCCCGCGCATCGTCCCGTGTCCTGCTGCCGCGCCATGTCGGCCAGCCCTCCACCAGAGCGATGTCCTTGATCGACCCCGGCACGCCGTCGAGCGGTCCCAGCGAAGCACCCCGATTCCAGCGGTCCTCCGATGCCCGGGCTGCCTGCAGCGCCCGCTCGTGATCGACCAGGACGTAGCCGCCGAAACGGGCGTCAAGCCGGTCGATCTGCGCCAGACAGGCTCGCGTCACCTCCACCGGCGACAGGTTCTTTTTGGCGTAGCCCCGAGCGAGCGCCGCCCCGTCCAAGGCGATCAACTCGGCGTCTGCCACCATTTCCGTTCCTCCCCCGGCAATCGGCTTCAGGAGTGCCGGCACGGGCCCTGCTGTCAAGCGCATCGGCGAGCGTGATCCCGGTGCGGTGCTTAACCTTCGCTTAAGGTTGACGTGCTTTGATGGCCGTCGGGCGAGGCCGCAGGGCGCTCGCCGGTCCACGGGAGATCGACGATGCGCGTATCGCTCAGGCACCTGGCGACCGTCCCGGGCTTTCTCGGTCCGCTTCTCGCGCCCGCGGCCGTCGACGGCTTGCGCGCGCAGGAGGCAGAACCGCCCACGCTCACCCGGCCCTGTCACGACTATGCGGAGCTGGCACGCCAGCTCGAGGGCCGCTACGCCGAAGCCCCGGTGTCGATGGGCCTGCAGGCCAACGGCGATCTGCTGCAGCTTTTCGCCAACGAAGCCAAGGACAGCTGGACGATCCTATCGGTCTCGCCCGGCGGCCGGGGCTGCATCGTCGCCGCCGGCCGGGACTGGCTCGACCTGAAGCCGCGATCGGACGATCCCGAAGCCTAGCCGGCATTCCGGAAGCGCTGAAGGAAGTGGCCGAGCCGAAGGTCGCAGCTACTGCGCGTTCGATCCTGCGGTCCTAGACTTTCAAGATCACCGGCAGTCCATTAGCCTGTGCCACCCAATCACGAACTTCATCGGGTGTGGGCGAGCGGCGACTGACGCGAAGGCGCTGATTCAGCGCGCAGAGACGGTGGTGCAGGTCGACCGGGTCCTGCATCGCCACAGTCGAGACATCGCGGACATCAAGTTCGGCCAGCATCATCGCGAACACCGAACCGACGCCGTGCAGGCGCATCATGTCTGCGCGACGCGCGAGGTCGACGAGCGTATCGAGATCAAGGCCGGTCCTGCGTTGCAAGGATCGCCGCCGCTCATCGTCGGCCGCAGCATCGAGCAGTTGATCGCAGCGCGTGATCCGGGCCGCGCGAAGAGCCGCCCGCGTGAACGGCGACAGACCCGGCAGCTTGGTCACCGGCAACTGAGCCGTCATGCCGGGCCCGGGTGAGTGCACGAATTCGTCGGACGAAACATGGGCGGGCAATCGACCTGCTGAGGCATCACCGGACGACCCGCGCCTTGTATGAAGCGACCCGACGTCACCCGAAACAGATCGATAGAACAGAAAACCGTGATCGACTATGCGGCGAAATGTCGTCAAATAAAGCTTT
>JAGREO010000259.1 GCA_020446525.1 Geminicoccaceae bacterium
CGACAGGCGCACCGCCGAGCTGGTCAAGTATGCCGCCAACGCCTTCCTCGCTACCAAGATCACCTTCATCAACGAGATGGCCGATCTTTGCGAGCGGGTGGGTGCCGACGTGCAGATGGTCGCCAAGGGCATGGGTCTCGACGGGCGGATCGGCCGCAAGTTCCTTCATGCCGGCCCGGGCTATGGCGGCTCCTGCTTTCCCAAGGACACGCTGGCACTGCTGCGTACCGGCGAGCAGCACGATGCCCCGTTGCGGATCGTCGAGACCGTCGTCGGCGTGAACGAGGGGCGCAAGCGTCAGATGGTGCGCAAGGTGGTCGCCGCCTGCGGCGGCAGTGTCGCCGGCAAGACCATCGGCGTGCTCGGCGTCACCTTCAAACCCAACACCGACGACATGCGCGAGAGCCCGAGCCTCGTGATCGTACCGGCTCTGGTGGCGGAGGGGGCCACCGTCCGCGCCTTCGATCCCGAAGGCATGAAGGAGGCACGCGGGATGTTGCCGGAAGTCGACTGGCGCGAGGATCCCTATGCCGTGGCCGAGGAGGCCCATGCGCTGGTGATTCTGACCGAGTGGAACATCTTTCGCGGCATCGATCTGGAGCGCGTGCGCGAGACCATGGCGACGCCCCTGGTGATCGACCTGCGCAACATCTTCGATCCCCAGGAGATGGCACGCGCCGGCTTTTCCTATGCCAGCATCGGCCGTCCGGCCGTGCGTCTCGACGGCGCAGCGAACCAGCGGCGCCGCAAGGACGACGTGGCACCGGAAGCAGCCGTGCCGGACGCGGCTGCGGCGGCGCCCGTGCGTGCGTGAGATCGTCCGGGCGGGTGCGGTGCCGGTCCGCCGGTGAATGCACGAGAAGAACGAGATCGCAAAGGTAGGGCCATGGCGCAGGGACATCGCTTTCATCCGACCGTGCTGCGGGAATACGACATCAGGGGCATCGTCGGAGAGACCATCGGTGCCGGGGACGCGCGGGCGATCGGCCGTGCCTTCGCCACGATCGCCGGTGGCGAAGGCAAGCGGCGCCTCGCGGTCGGGCGCGACGGTCGCTTGAGTTCACCCGAACTGGCGACCGCGCTGATCGAGGGTGTTCGTGCGGGCGGTCTCGACGTGCTCGACATCGGCCCGTGTCCGACGCCGATGCTCTATTTCGCCGTTCATCATCTGGGGACCGACGGCGGCATCCAGGTGACGGGTTCGCACAATCCGCCGGATCACAACGGCTTCAAGATGATGCTCGGTCACGCGTCCTTCTTCGGCGCGCGGATCGGCGAGCTGGGCCGGATCGCCGCCGACGGCGCCTGGGCCGAGCCGGCGGTGCGGGGCGGCCTCGAAGAAGCCGATATCTTCGAGGCCTATGTCGCGCGGCTGTTGCGGGATTTTCGAGGCGGGCGCCCGGTCGACGCGGTCTGGGACGCCGGCAACGGTGCCGCAGGACCGGCGATGCAGGCCCTGGCCGCGCGGCTGCCCGGGCGTCACGCCTGTCTCTTCGCCGAGGTCGACGGGCGCTTTCCCAACCATCACCCCGATCCGACGGAACCGCACAATCTGGTCGACCTGATCGCCGCCGTGAAGGAGGGCGGTTACGAGATCGGCATCGGCTTCGACGGCGACGGAGACCGGATCGGCGTGGTCGATGCCGAGGGGCGGATCATCTGGGGCGACCAGATCCTGCAGATCCTGGCCGAGGACGTGCTCGACCGCCATCCCGGCGCCACGATCATCGCCGACGTCAAGGCGAGCAAGGCACTGTTCGACGAAATCGCCCGGATGGGCGGCCGGCCGCTGATGTACAAGACCGGTCATTCGCTGATCAAGGCCAAGATGATCGAGGAGAACGCACCGCTCTCGGGCGAGATGTCCGGTCACATCTTCTACGCCGACCGCTTCTACGGCCATGACGACGCACTCTACGTCGCCGTTCGTCTGCTCGACATCCTGGGCCGGGACGAGCGCACTCTGGCGGAGCGACGTGAGGCGATGCCCAAGACCGTGGCCACACCGGAAATCCGCTTCGCCTGTCCCGACGAGCGCAAGTTCGAGGCGATCGAGAGCGTCAAGGCGCACTTGCGCGATCTCGAAGCCGAAGTCGACGAGACCGACGGCGTGCGGGTCACCAACCGATGGGGCTGGTGGCTGCTGCGCGCCTCGAACACCCAGGCCGTGCTCGTCGCCCGCGCCGAAGCCGCCGATGCCGAGGGTCTCGCCGCCTGCAAGAAGGAGATCGAGCAGGCGCTCGCCGCGGCCGGCCTGAGCGCCCCCGCCGACTTCCACGCCGCCTGAAGCGCGATCCCATCGCATCGGCCCGTCGTCTCGAACTTCGCCGGGACGCGGAACACGGCACCGTTTCTGCTTCGGCAAGCTTCAGCGGCGGTCGTGCGGGCGGGGCTGGCTCGGCGAGCGTCGCCCGATCGCATCGTGATTCGCCGTGGGTCCCGCTCCGGCAGGTTTCGTCCGGTGACCCTGCGAGCAACCTCGGCGTTCGACACAATCACCGCGTGACATCGCCGGGTTTCATGGCCATATCGGCAACCGTCTCACGCAGCACGCTCAGGGGCGTGCCGAGTTCTGCTACTCTGGGTTGCTAGAGGTTCCATGTCGATCGATCGGCGGGCGCTGGGCGTCCGACTCTTCCCTCTTCTGCTGATGTTGCTCTCTCTCGCTGTCGCCGGCGTGGCGAAGGCTCAGATCCCCGGCACGGCGGGCGGCGAGGCTGTCGGCGAGGCAGGCGTCGCGCAGGAGACCGATACCGGTGCCGCGGCACTGGCCCGTGCGCTGATCGACGTGCTGCGCGACGACCGGGCGCGGGCCGCGTTCGTGGGCGAGCTCGAGCGGATCGCCCGGGCGCCGGGTGACGCGGCGGCACCGGCTGCGGGCGAGGCGGCCGAGCAGGCGCCGGCCGGTTCGGTGGTGGTCGGCGAGGCGACGTCGCTCGGGCGCCGGGTCGCTGTCTGGACGCAGGAAGGGGCGCAGACGCTGGCGGCATGGGCCGTCGATCTCCGGGACCGTCTGGCCGTTCTGCCCTCGACGCTGCAACGGGCGGCGAGCGCCGCCAACCTCGAGGTGCTCGTTGAGGCGCTGATCGATCTGGCGCTCCTGATCGTCGCCACCTATGCCGTCTTCGTGACCCTGCGATACGCGGCCAAGCGGCTCTATCGCAGGATGGGTCGTGCGGCGGCCGAGGGCGGTGCCGTGGGCAAGTTCCTGCTGGTCCTGGGCTCCATCGCGGTGGATGCGACGGTGGTGCTGGTCGCCTGGGCCGCGGGCTACGTGATCGCGCTCGTGCTGCTCGGCTCGAGCGGCAGCATCGGCATCCGTCAGACCCTCTATCTCAATGCGTTCCTCGCGGTCGAGCTGGTCAAGGTCCTGGTGCGCGCGGTCCTCTCGCCGACCACCGGCGACCTGCGCATCGTGGCGCTGAAGGACGCGGCCGCGCGACACCTGGCGCGCTGGCTGAACGTGCTGGTCGCCATTCTCGGTTACGGTCAGTTGCTGGTCGTGCCGATCGTCGACGCGTCGGTATCGCGACTGGCCGGACAGGCCGTCGACGTCGCCGTCTCGCTGCTGTTGCTCGCCACCGCCACCTTTCTCGTGCTGCGCCACCGCCGGCAGGTGGCCGACTGGCTGGTCGACGCCGACTCCGGCTCGGCGCGGGCCAGCCTGCTGCGGCCGCTGGCCGGCATCTGGCACGTGGCCGTGCTGGCCTATCTGGCCGCCCTCTTCCTCATCGTCGTGACCCGTCCGGGCGGCGTGCTGCTGCCGGTGCTGGCGGCGTCGGTGAAGATCCTGGCGGCGGTGGTCGCGGGCGTGATCCTCACCGGTGCCCTGACCCGGGCGATGGCCAGGGGCGTGCGTCTGCCCGAGCGGGTCGACCGGGCGATGCCCGGTCTCGAGCGCAGGCTCGCGGGCTTCGTACCCAGGCTGCTGCTGGTGCTGCGGGTTCTGGTTTTCGTCGCCGTGGTGGCCTTCGCCGTGCACACCGTCGGGCTGGTCGACATGGAAGCCTGGTTCGTCTCGGGCCTGGGTGCGGAACTCTTCGGCCGCCTGGCGGGGGCGCTGTTGATCCTGCTGCTGGCGCTGCTCGTCTGGCTGGCCCTGACCTCGTGGATCGACTACCGGCTCAATCCGAGCGGCCGGCGGGTCGCCACCGTCCGGCAGCAGACGCTGCTGACACTGCTGCGGAACGCCGCGACCATCGCCATCGTGGTGGTGACGGCGATGTTCGCGCTCTCGCAGCTCGGTCTCGACATCGCACCCCTGATCGCCTCGGCCGGCGTGGTCGGCCTGGCGATCGGCTTCGGCGCGCAAAAGCTGGTGCAGGACATCATCACCGGCGTCTTCATCCAGTTCGAGAATGCGATCAACGTCGGTGACGTGGTGACGGCCGGCGGCACGACCGGCGTGGTCGAACGGCTGACGATCCGCTCCGTCAGCCTGCGCGACGTCAACGGCGTCTTCCACATCATTCCCTTCTCGTCGGTCGACATGGTCTCCAATTTCATGCGCGGCTTCGCTTTCTCGGTTTGCGACATGGGCGTGGCCTATCGCGAGGATCTGGAGGAGGTGCGTGTGGCGATGTTCGACGCGTTCGAGGAACTGCGGGCGCGCGACGACATGAAACCCTCGATCGTCGGCGACATGGAATGGTTCGGCATCAACGCCTTCGCCGACAGTGCGGTGATCGTCCGGACCCGCATCAAGACCCGACCCGGCCAGCAGTGGAACGTCGGGCGCGCCTATAACGGGATCATCAAGCGCATCTTCGACGAACGCGGCATCGAAATCCCGTTTCCGCACCAGACGCTCTATTTCGGCGAGGACAAGAAGGGTGGCGCTCCGCCGGCGCACGTGCGGATCGAGCCGGAGCCGAAGGGCGCCACGACCGGCGAGGCGCAGCCCGCCGTCACCTGAAGTTGCGGCCCCTGGGCATCGCGTCGCGAGGATCCGGTGTCGCCCGCCGGAACTCGTCGGCCCGGCTCATCTGCCCGTCGAGCAGCCTCGTCGCCGCTTCCTCCCCGATGTCGGCGCGCAACAGGCGCAGCATCATCGTCCAGTCGCGGATATGCTCGGCGACGACGTGCACGACCCGGCCCTCGCGTTGCAGGCGCCCGCGCACCGCCAGCAGCCGGGCGCCCATCACCAGCGGACGATGGGCCCGGAAGACGTCGGGCCAGACGACGCAGTTGGCGAAGCCGGTCTCGTCCTCGAGCGTCGCGAAGACGACACCCTTGGCGCTGCCCGGTCGCTGCCGGATCAGAACGAGCCCGGCCACCGTGACGCTGCGGCCGGGCTCGATCGTCCAGAGCGCCCGGGCGGTCACCGGTGCCGGATGGCCGTGGTGGTGCCCGCTCAAATGCGGGCGCAACAGCGCCATCGGGTGGGCCTTCAACGACAGGTGCAAACGCGAATAATCCTCGATCACCTCTTCGCCCAGGGTGGTCGGCGGAAGCTCCAGCCACGGTTCGCCGGCAAGCTCGATCGAGGCCGCATTGTGTCCGGCCTCCTCGTCGGCGAACGCGAACAGCGGCAGCGGCGCGTCGTGCAGCGCCCGGGCGGTCCAGAGTGCCCGCCGCCGATCGAGGGCGAGCGAGCCGAAGGCATCTCCTTCGGCCAGACGCACGGCCGTGGCCCGCTCGATGGCGGCGCGCCGCTGCAGGTCCGCCAGGTCGCGAAAGGGCCGCCGCCGCGCCGCGACGATGCGCGCGGCCTCGCTCTCCCGCATGCCCTTGATCTGCCGCATGCCCAGGCGCACGGCCCGCTCGAACCCGCCGCGACGGCCGCTCGCCGGCTCGAGCGAGGCGTCCCAGAAGGAATGGCTCACATCGACCGGGCGAACCTCCACGCCATGGTCGACGGCGTCGCGGACGAGCTGTGCCGGCGCATAGAAACCCATCGGCTGGCTGTTGAGGATGGCGGCGCAGAAGACGTCCGGATGACGGCACTTCAACCAGGCCGAGACGTAGACCAGAAGGGCGAAACTGGCGGCGTGGCTCTCGGGAAAGCCGTAATAGCCGAAGCCCTCGATCTGGGCGAAGCAGCGCTCGGCGAAGTCGGCGGCGTAGCCGCGCGCGGTCATCCCCTCGACCATCATCCGGTGGTAGCGCTGCAGGTGACCCTGACGCTTGAAGGCCGCCATGGCGCGTCTCAGGCCGTCGGCCTCGGCCGGAGTGAAGCCCGCGGCTACGATCGCGATGCGCATCGCCTGTTCCTGGAAGAGCGGCACGCCCAGGGTCTTGCCGAGCACTTCTTCCAGCTCCGCCGAAGGAAAGGCGACCGGCTCCTTGCCCTCCCGGCGACGCAGATAGGGGTGGACCATGTCGCCCTGAATGGGTCCCGGGCGGACGATCGCCACCTCGACCACCAGATCGTAGAAGCAGCGCGGCTTCAGCCTGGGCAGCATCGACATCTGCGCCCGGCTCTCGACCTGGAACACGCCGATGCTGTCGGCCCGCCGCAGCATGGCATAGACCGCCGGATCCTCGGGCGGCACACCGGCCAGATCGATGTCGATGCCGTGATGCCGGCGCAGCAGGTCGAAGGCCTTGCGGATGCAGGTGAGCATGCCGAGCGCCAGACAGTCGATCTTGAGCATGCCCAGCGCGTCGACATCGTCCTTGTCCCATTCGATCACGGTGCGATCGGCCATGGCGGCATTCTCGATCGGCACGAGCTCGTGCAGCGGGCTGCGCGAGATCACGAAGCCGCCGACGTGCTGCGAGAGGTGGCGGGGGAAATCGATCAGCTCTTCGGCCAGCCGCATCACCGTCGACAGGAGAGGGTCGTCGGGGTCGAGGCCCGCCTCGATCACATGGTCGTGTGCCACCCCCTCCCGGCCGTAGCCCCAGACGGCCCTGGAGAGGGCGTCGGTGGCATCGGTCGAGAGACCCATCGCCTTGCCCACCTCGCGCATCGCGGATTTGGCGCGATAGCGGACGACGGTGGCACACAAGGCGGCGTGGTCGCGGCCGTAGCGGGCATAGATGTGCTGGATGACCTCCTCGCGCCGCTCGTGCTCGAAATCCACGTCGATGTCCGGCGGCTCGTCGCGCTCGGCCGAGACGAACCGCTCGAACAGCAGATCGACCCGGGCGGGATCGACGGCGGTGATGCCGAGCACGTAGCAGACCGCCGAATTGGCCGCCGAGCCGCGGCCCTGACAGAGGATATGGCGGGACCGGGCGAACGAGACGATGTCGTCGACGGTGAGGAAATAGGGCGCGTAGCGGAGCCCGGCGATCAGCGCCAGCTCGTGGCGGAGCAGGCTTCGCACCTTCTCCGGTACCGGCTCGCCGTAGCGCCGCACGGCGCCGGCCATCGTCCGCCGCTCGAGTTCCTGCTGAGGGGTGCGGCCGTCATAGTGCTCTTCGACCGGATACTCGTAGGCCAGCTCGTCCATCGAGAAGCGGCAGCGGCGGACGATCTCCGTCGACGAAGCCAGCGCCTGCGGCCAGCGGGCGAACAGCCGCGCCGTCTGAGCCGGATCGCGCAGGTGCCGCTCGGCATTGGCGAAGAGCAGCGCGCCGGCCTCCTCCAGCGTGCGATGCTCGCGGATGCAGGTCAGCACGTCCTGCAGGGGGCGCCGGTCGGCCCGGTGATAGTGCACGTCGCCGGTCGCCAGCAGCGGCAGACCCCACGCCGCGGCCGCTTCGATCCGTGCTTCGTCGTCGCCGCGATGCAGCAGGCCGACCGCGCGATAGAGTCGATCGCCGAGCGACAGCCCGAGCGTCTCGACGACCGGCGCGACGACGGAGGCGGGCCGGTCGTCCTCGAGCAGTGCCACGATCTGGCCTTCGGCATGCTCGAGCACGTCGTCGAGCGTCAGATCGCACCGGCCCTTCTCGGCGCGGCGCTTGCCGATGGTCAGCAGGGTCGAGAGGCGGGCATAGGCGGGGCGATCGATCGGCCAGACGAGCAGCGACGGCGCGTCGAGCAGATCGAGACGCACGCCGGGCACGAAGCGCAGCCCCACCTCCTTCGCCTTGACGTGCGCGCGCACCAGGCCGGCGAAGCTGTTGCGATCGGTGAGCGCGATCGCCTCGAGCCCGAGCTCGGCGGCTCGCAGCACCAGCTCTTCGGGATGCGAGGCACCGCGCAGAAAGGAGAAGTTCGAGGTGACCTGCAGTTCGGCGTAGCTCGTGACCCGCATATCATCCCCGTCGCACCGATTCCGTCCAAAGCGCGCATCACGTCGCCGTCATCCCTGGACGAGAAAGGACATAGCCCGGCGCGTGGAAAATTGTTCATTAAATGTTCTCTAAGCGGCCGGCGTCCGGTCGGCTGCCCGACCACGATCGGCGTCGCGCGATCCGGGGCACGGGTGACGGTTCGCGCCGGTCCCCTGCAACTCTTCCCGATATGAGGGAATCACCAGATCGATCGGGAAATACGAAAAAACAGGATGCTGGAGCATACCTCCGATCTCGTCTGATCGCTCTCGCCGAGGGTTCCCGCGTTCGGGCCGGACTTGCCGGTGCCGTGAAGAGCGTGCCCGGCGAGGGTGGAACCTCTCGCACCCGCCTGCCGGACGGTGCAGGGATGAGCGCAGTCGGCCGTGGGTTCGGGGCGAGCCGACAGCGCATGAAGCGGGCTGCGGACATTGCCGCCGTTCGAGCAGGTTACGGCCAGATCGGGTCCGAACCACGCTCCAGTTCCTCGTCGCCTTTCCTGTTCGATCTCGCGGGTCCACCAGATAGGGAAAGACACTGGCTGAAGGAGAGGATCGAGGCGCCGACCGTGACCGCTCGGGCGAGCGGGTGCACGCGACGGTTCAGTCGCCGAAGCGGCCGTGGCGCTGGATCGCATGCTCGTCGAGCGCCCTTCGCGCCAGGTCCTCCGTCCGGCGCTTTCGTGCCTCGATACGTCGTTCCGCGAGCAGCTCGTAGCGCTTGAGGGTGGCGACGCTTTCCGCCACGCGCGCGTGCTCCTCGGCGCAGAGACGCTGCTGCTCCGCTCGTGATGCCGCAAGCGCCCGGGCACGGATGCGATACGCCTCCACCAGCCGGCCGCTCATGTCGAGCGGCAGCGCCCACGGCTCGATCGACGGATCGCTCGAAGGCTGCGACGCCGCCGCCCCGGCGCCCGACGGGTTCGTGCCGGCCGCATCCGCGACCCGGTTCTCCGCCGAGCGAGCGGGCGCGACACGTCCTCGCAGGACCTCGGTGACGGCGTTTCGCGCGGTCGTCTCGGCTTCGGTGATCGTCGCCAGGGTGGCCTGCGCCGCGGCGAGCGCCTGCCGGCGACGATCCCGTTCCTGGCGTTCGAGCAGGCCCAGCAGTTCGAGGGCGCGCACACTCATGGACGCAGCGCCGCGGCCAGGGCGGCGAAGGGATCACCGTCGCAGGGCTCGTCGACGTCCTGGGCGAGCAGTGCCTCGAGGGCGGGACGCAGGCGGATGGCCTCGTCGAGCGCCGGATTGGCGCCGGCGCGATAGGCGCCGAGCTCGACCAGCTCGGCCATCGCCGCATAGCTCTGCATCGAGGTGCGGGCATGCGCCACCAGTGCCCGTTCGTCGGGAGTGTAGCAGCCGGGGGCCGAGCGCGAGATGCTCTGCAGCACGTCGATCGCGGGAAAGCGTCCGGCCTCGGCGATCTTGCGGTCGAGCACCACATGGCCGTCGAGGATGCCGCGTACCGCATCGGCGACCGGCTCGCTGGTGTCGTCGCCCTCGACCAGCACCGTGAAGAGCCCGGTGATCCGGCCCGCCGCGACGCCGGGGCCGGCGCGCTCGAGCAGCCGCGGAAGCTCGGCGAATACGCCGGGCGGATAGCCCTTGGTGGTCGGCGGCTCGCCCGCCGCCAGATAGATTTCCCGGAGCGCCATGGCGAAGCGGGTGACGCTGTCGAGCATGCAGAGCACCTCGAGCCCCTGATCGCGGAAATATTCGGCGACGGTCAGCGTGAGATGGGCGGCGCGCCGTCGGGTCATCGCCGAGGTGTCCGACGTCGCGGCGATCACCACGCTGCGGGCCCGACCCTCGGGGCCCAGGGTGTGCTGCAGGAATTCCTGCAGCTCGCGGCCTCGCTCGCCGATCAGGCCGATCACCATGACGTCGGCCGCCGCACCGCGCGCCAGCATGCTCACCATGCTCGACTTGCCGACACCGGAGCCGGCGAAGATGCCGAGCCGCTGGCCCGCCCGGCAGGGTGTGAAGAGGTCCATGGCGCGCACCCCGAGCGGCAGGCGCGGTCCCATCAGCGCGCGCTCGTGGGCGGCGATCGGCTGGGCGTCGATCGGATAGGCGCGCTCGCCCTGGAGCAGAGGCGGGCCGCCGTCGATCGGTTGTCCCATGGCGTCGAGCACCCGGCCCTTCCAGGAGGCGTGCGGCCGGGCCGACGAGCTCCGCTTGTCCAGCCGCACCGCCGTGCCGGGCGTCACTCCGTCGAGCCGGTCGTAGGCCAGGAGCCGCGCACCGCCGTCGACCAGCGCCACGACCTCGGCGAGAAGCCCGTCCCCGGCTGCGGCGTGCGCGCCCGGGCGGGCGATCCGACAGGCGTCGCCGATGCCGACGAAGCCCTGCAGGCCGTGCACGGTCGCCGCATGCGCGGTGCAGCTCTGGACCCGGCCGCCGACGGCGACCGGATCGGCCAGCGCCACCGCGTTCTCGAACGCCTCGATCTCGTCCTGCCGCCACATCCGCGCCGACTTTCTCCCGATGAGCGCCACTTCGGCCCGCCCGGCCGTCTTTCCGGTCTAGCAGGAGAATCTTAACGCCCTGTCAACGGCAGCCGCGCGATCGGCGCCGCCGGCCCGGGTGGGGCCTTGCGTCACGCCTTGCGATCCGCCACTTGCAGCAGTCATGGCCACCACCTCCCTTCCGTCCGCCGCCACCGCTGCGCCCGCGGCCGCTCCACGGCACGACTGGCTGCGGCTGATCGCCTTCGCCCGTCCCTATGTCTGGCCCGCCGGCGAGACCGGTCTGCGGCTGCGGGTGGTCGCGGCCATGGTGCTGCTGGTGGTGGCCAAGCTCGTCAACATCGCGGTGCCGTTCTTTCTCAAGGACGTGGTCGACCAGCTGGGCATGGCCGGGCTGAGCGCGATCCCGCTCATGGCGCTGCTCGGCTACGGCGCCGCCCGGCTCGGCGCCATGCTCTTTCGTGAGCTGCGCGACGCGGTCTTCGCCAAGGTCGGCCAGCGCGCCGGCCGGCGCCTGGCGCGCCAGGTCTACGACCACCTCTTCGCCATGTCGCTGCGCTATCACCTCGAGCGGCGCACGGGCGAACTGGCGCGGGCGATCGATCGCGGCGTCAAGGCGCTCTCCTACCTGCTGCGCTCGGTGGTGTTCAACATCGGCCCGACCCTGATCGAATTCGTCCTGGTCATGGGCATCCTGCTCTGGCGCTACGCCTGGACCTATGCCCTCGTCACCGGGGTGACGATCGTCGCCTATGCCGTCTTCACCATGGTCACGACCAACTGGCGGACGGTGATCCGCCGCGAGATGAACGACCGCGACAACGAGTTCAACGCGGCCGCGGTCGACGGGCTGATCAATTACGAGGTGGTCAAGGCATTCGCCGCCGAGGGCTTCGAATCCGAGCGTCTCGACCGCTCGCTGGCCGGCTATGAGCGGGCCGCGGTGCGGGCCGAGGCCAGCCTCGCCTTTCTCAATGTCGGCCAGGCGGCGATCATCGCCACGGGCGTGACGATCCTGATGATCCTGGCGGCGCAGGGCGTGGTCGCGGGCACGCTGACGGTGGGCGACGTGGTGCTGCTCAACGCCTTCATGCTGCAGCTCTACGCCCCCTTGAACATGCTGGGCGTCGTCTATCGCGAGGTGCGCCAGTCGGTCACCGACCTCGAGCGCATCGACGCGCTTCTGGCGCTCGAGCCCGAGGTCGCGGACCGGCCGGACGCGCCGCCGCTGCAGGTGCGTGCGGGAGCGCTGCGCTTCGAGAGGGTCGATTTCGCCTATGACGAGCGACGGCCGATCCTGAAGGGTGTCGATCTGAGCATCGAGGGCGGACGCAAGCTGGCCGTCGTCGGCCCTTCGGGCTCCGGCAAATCGACCCTGGTGCGCCTGCTCTTCCGTTTCTACGACACCCTCTCCGGCACCATCTCGATCGACGGGCAGGACATCACCGGCGTGCGCCAGGCGAGCCTGCGCGCCCATATCGGGCTGGTGCCGCAGGACACGGTGCTGTTCAACGACACCATCGCCGCCAACATCGCCTATGGCCGGCCCGGCGCCTCGCGCGAAGCGATCGTCGAGGCGGCGCGGGCGGCGCAGATTCACGATTTCATCACCGGCCTGCCGGACGGCTACGAATCGCTCGTCGGCGAACGCGGGCTCAAGCTTTCGGGCGGCGAGAAGCAGCGCGTGGCGATCGCCCGCGTGCTGCTGAAGGATCCGGAGATCCTGGTGCTCGACGAGGCCACCTCCGCACTCGACAGCACGACCGAACTGGCACTGCAGGACGCGCTGCGCCGTGCCGCCACCGGCCGCACGACCCTGGTGATCGCGCATCGGCTCTCCACCATCGCCGACGCCGACGAGATCGTCGTGCTCGAGCGCGGCCGGGTCGTCGAACGCGGTACGCACCAGGCGCTGCTGGCGATGGACGGCCTCTATGCCCGGATGTGGCGGCGGCAGCTCGCCGGCGAGGACGGGATCGAACCGCCGGTCGATGGACGCGATGGAACGGACTAGAAGGTTCTTTCCAATAAGTTGAATATTTTCTAACCTGCACCCGCGATGATTGAATAATCCGTGACGGAAAGGGTGCAGGCATGGACGACACCGGCGAGGCCGCCGCGCTTGTTCGCATGATCGGCGGGCAGACGCTCCGCTGGGGCGGCGCCGGGCCGACGGTGGTGGCCTATCGCTTCGTCGGATCGCAGGCGGAAGGCGAAGCGGGCGGCGTGCCCGATGCGGCGACGCGGGCCGGGATACGGCTGGCCATGGCCTATGTCGAGACGGTGGCCGATCTGCGCTTCGTCGAGCGTGCGGACGGTGCCCTGAGCATCGGCGCGCGGCCGGAGGGAAGCGCCTCGACCTCGCTGACGCACGACGCGCAGGGCCGGATCGAGGCGGCCGAGCTGAGCCTCGCACCGGCCTCCGGTGCCTATGTGCCGGGCACCACGGCCTTCGCCTCGCTGCTCGCCGGCCTGCACGAGGCGCTCGGGCTGGCGCTGCCGCAAACGGCCTCGGGCGGGCTCGATCCGGCGCGTCTCGACGGCTCGAAGAGCGTGCTGGCCCGGATCGACCACGCCGGTACCGGCCACCGCGATCCGGCCGGCAGCGAGCCCATCGCACCCTCCGGGCCGATGCTGCTCGATATCGCCGCCCTGCAGCGGCTCTACGGCCCGGCGACGGGCACGATGGTCGGCGACAATCGCTACGAGTTCACCGAGGTCGGCACCCGTCTCGCGACCATCTGGGACGCGGGCGGGACCGACACCATCGACGCCGGCCGCACGCAGGGCAGGGTGGTGATCGATCTGGGTGAGGGTCGATCGAGCTCGATCGGCCGCTACGGCGCCGGCCCGGGCGAGGCGGCCGAACGCGCCGTCGACAATCTGACGATCGCCCGCGGCAGCCATATCGAGAACGCGATCGGCGGCCGCGGCAACGACCGCATCCAGGGCAACGAGCTGGCCAACCGGCTCCGGGGCAATGCCGGCGACGACGTGCTCGAGGGCGGCGAGGGCGACGACGTGCTGGCCGGCGGTATCGGCCGTGACGTCCTCGCGGGCGGCGAGGGCGCCGACATCTTCGCCGGAACGGCCGCCATGCTCGACGGCGACAGCATCCTCGACATGGGCGCGGGCGATCTGATCCGCCTCGAGAGCCTGCGCATCACCGACGCCCAATTGTTCGTCGACGAGGCCGGAGAGCGCCTCTCGATCGACACCGACGGCGACGGCGAGGGCGACGTCACGATCCGCCTCGAGGACGGCGTCGAGGGCGACTGGTCGACCAGCCTCGCCGGCAGGGGCGACACCCTGATCGCCTTCACGCCCGCGGCACCGGTGCCGATCCCGCCCGTCACACCCGGCGCCGAGCGTCCCGTCCTGGCCTACGGCACGATCGAGGATCTGACCCATCTGCCGGTGATGGTCGATCTGCCGCACACCTTCGAGAGGCCGGTGGTGCTGGTGCAGCCGGCTTCCGAGCGGGGCTCGGATCCGGTCACCGTGCGGTTGCTGGAGGTCGACGGCGACAGCTTTAGCGTGGCCCTGCAGGAGCCGGGCAATCTCGACGGCATCCACTACAATGGCGAGACCGTCTCCTGGATGGTCGTGGAAGCCGGGCGCTGGCAGTTGGCCGACGGCCGGACGATCGAGGCCGGCACGATCGAGACCGACCGGCTCGCCTCCTCCGGCTTCGACGACGTCGCCTTCGCCGCGGCGTTCGCCGATACGCCGGCACTCTTCTCGCAAGTGCAGAGCCACGCCGATTCCGCCTGGGTGACGACCCGCCAGGATGCCGCCGGCCGCAGCGGCTTTCGTCTGGCGATGCAGGGCTCCGAGAGCGGCGACGCCGGCACGCACGGCACCGAGACGCTCGGCTACCTCGCCGTCGACAAGGGCCGGGGCGAGGTGGGCGAGGATGCGGGCATGGTCGCCGGCTCGCTCGCGGCGGTCGATCACGACGCCACGACCCTGGACCTGCCGGCCGGGTTCGGCGGCACCGGCAATCCGATGACCCTCTTGGCGCAGATCGCCACGATGCGCGACGGCGACACGGCCAACCTGCGTTACCGGTCCGACTGGGTGGGCCACGTCTCGCTGCGCGTCCAGGAGGACACCACCGCCGACGCCGAGACGGCGCACGCACCCGAAGCCGTCGATTATCTCGCCGTCACCGGCAGCGGCGTCCTTTCGGGCCGCGACGTGGCGCCGCCGCCCGAGCCGCAGGTCATAGCCGAGCTCGGCCGGCTGACGACGCTCACCTCGACGCCGCAGGAGGTGACCTTCTCTCATGAATTCGTCGATCCGGTGGTGGTGGTCGGCCCGGTCTCGATGCGCGGCACCGATCCCGTCACCGTGCGGCTCGATGCGCTGGACGGCGACGGCTTCACCATCCGCCTCGACGAGGCACCCGGCACCGACGGCCGGCACTATGTCGCCGAGACGGCCTCGTGGATGGTGGTCGAAGCCGGAAGCTGGGCTCTGGCGGACGGCACGCGGATCGAGGCCGGACATTTCACGACCGACGCGATGGCGGCCACGGGCTTCGAACAGGTCTCGTTCACGGGCAGCTTCGATGCCGCGCCGGCTTTGATGACCCAGATACAGACCAGCGACGATGCCGAATGGGTCATCTCGCGGGTCAAACCGCCGTCGGAACGGGGCTTCTCCTACGCCATGCAGGAAGCCGAGGTCGCGACGGGCGGCCATGGCCCCGAGACGATCGGCTACGTCGCGATGGACCGGGGCACGGGCTCGTGGGACGGCCACACCTTCCAGGCGGCGACCACGGATGCCCTCTTCGACGAGACCGCCACGCCGCTCGCCTTCGCCGACGTCATCGACACGACCCCCAATCTGCTCGGCCAGCTCGCCAGCTACTACGGCAAGGATCCGGCCGTGCTCCGCAGCGACGCCGTCGATGCCGACGGCGCCCTGCTGCGGGCCCAGGAGGAGACCAGCCTCGATGCCGAGATCCTCCATCAGGCGGAGATCGTCCAGTTCCTCGCCATCGAGGGCGAAGGCCTCCTGACCGCCCTGCCGTTCGAACCGCCGGCCGTTTCCTGACGGCGGAACGATCGAGCGGCGACAGGGAGAAATCACGTATTGAAGAGTGCCATGTATCGTGCCCCCCGATTCCCCACGCGGTATCGGCCGCGATCCCGGGCTTTGCGGGGCGGCTGAAACGGTTCGGCGATGGGGTGGCGACGGAGACGGCCGGGGGGCGGCCGGGGAGGCGGCCGGGCGAGACGGTCGAACGGGCGGCGGCGCGGCTCCGGCTCGGGGCGATCCGTGGCCGGCTGCCGAGCGGCGTCGTCGTCCGGGCGGCGCCGGAGCGGGCGCGGCGCCATGCGGGATTCGCTGCGCCGACCGGAGGCGGGGGGCGAGGCGCCGGCGGTCATGGCCGGGGCGATGTCGCGTGCCCGATGGGACGCGGCCCTGCAGCAGTGCCGGCAATCGCGAAGGAGGTAGAGCCGTGCCATGCGGATCCGCTGGTCGAGGAGGGCCGTCATGGTGGTGCACAGGCGCGTGGTGGCGAGCGTGCGGGGCCAGAGGGCCCGGGGCCGCCGGTGCAGGGCGGCCGCCTCGAACGCGGCCGGCGCCCGCTCGCCGATGCCCGGCAGATGGAGATGGTCGAACCGGGCGCGCAGCGTCGCGACGATGCGGGCGCTCAGGCCCGGCATGCAGGTGAGGATGAGTGCTTCGATGAAGGCTTGATCGATCTCGAAGGCCGTGGCCGGCGCCGGCGGCGGGTTCACCGCCCGGGCGGGCGCGCGCGGCATCCGTGGCGCGCGGGCGGGGCGCTCGAGCATCGATCCGACCTTGCGGCACCCGGCGCGCCAGAGCGCACGCAGCCGGCCGCCGCGGGATGCGGCGGGCGAAGCGGTCTGCATGGGCGGGCGGATGGCGGGTGCGCGTGACATGATGG
>JAGREO010000027.1 GCA_020446525.1 Geminicoccaceae bacterium
TCGAGATTGGAGAGCGGCTCGTCCATCAGGAAGACCAGCGGATCGCGGACCAGCGCCCGGCCGAGCGCCACGCGCTGCTGCTGGCCGCCCGAAAGCTCGCGCGGTCGGCGCTCGAGCAGGTGGGTGATGTCGAGCAGGCGCGCCGCCTCGTCGACCTTGGCGTCGATCTCGGCCTTGGGCAGCTTGCGCATCTTCAAGGGAAACTGGAGGTTCTTTCGGACCGACTTGTTGGGGTAGAGCGCGTAATTCTGGAACACCATGGCGATGTCCCGGTCCTTGGGATCGAGATCGTTGACCACCCGCTCGCCGATGCGGATCTCGCCGTCGGTGATCTCGATCAGCCCGGCGATCAGGTTGAGCGTCGTCGTCTTGCCGCAGCCCGAGGGCCCGACCAGGGCGACGAACTCGCCGTCGCCGATGGTCAGCGACACGTTGTCGACGGCCACCACCTCGCCATAGGTCTTGACCACGTCGCGCAACACGACCTCAGCCATGGTTTCGTCCCCTGGTCGGTGTCACGACTTGACCGCACCTTCGGTGAGTGCGCGCACGAAATATTTCTGCAGCACGAGGAAGAGGGCCACGACCGGCACGCTCATGATGAACGAAGCCGCCATCAGCCCCGGCCAGTTGGTGACATATTCGCTGAAGAAGCGCTGCAGCCCGACCGGCAGGGTCAGCTTGTCGTCGTCGTTGAGGAAGGTCAGCGCATAGACATATTCGTTCCAGGCGGTGATGAAGGAGTAGATCGCCGTGGCGGTGATGCCGGGTGCCGAGAGCGGCATGACCACCAGCATGAAGGCCTGAAAGCGCGTGGCGCCGTCGATCCGCGCCGCCTGCTCGAGCTGGATCGGGATGTTGTCGTAGAAGCCCTTCAAGAGCCAGATCGACAGCGGCAGGCCGAAGGTGAGGTAGGTCAGGATCAGCGACGCTTGGGTGTTCACCAGCCCCATCAGCCGCATCATGATGAAGAGCGGCATCAGGAACACGACGGCCGGGAACATGTTGCGGAACAACACGGCGAAGAAGAGGAACTTGCGGCCGGGAAAACGAAACCGCGAGAAGGCGTAGGCCGCCGGCACCGCGATCGCGACACCGATCACGGTGGTCGCCGTCGAGACGTAGATCGAGTTCCAGAGGAAGGTGAGGAATTCGCCGCCGACCTCGGAGCTCGGCGACAGCAGCCGGTGATACTCCTCGAGCGTCGGATTGTGCGGATACCATTCGGGCGGATATTGCAGTGCGGTGAGCTGCGACTTGATCGAGGTGAAGAACATCCATACCATCGGCAGCAGCGAGAACAGCACCAGCAGCACGAGAAAGACCCAGCCGATGGGCCCCCATGCCGTGCCGGGCTTCCTGCGTCTCTTGCCGCCGCCCCGGCGTCGCGCCTCGATCTGCGCCGGTGCCGCGGTCATCGGCTGCGTCGTCATGCGTTCGGCCTTTCGTCGCCGAAGGCCAGCGCCTTCACGTAGAAATAGCCGATGACGATCATCACCGCGAAGAGGATGACCGAATAGGCCGAGGCGAGGCCGAAGCGGATGCGGCCGAAGGCGATCTGGTAGATCTGGGTGATCCAGATGTCGGAGGCGCCGGCGGGGCCGCCGCCGGTCATCACCCAGGGGATGGTGAAGTGGTTGATGTTCTGCACGAACAGCAACAGCACGGTGATCAGGATGACGCCCTTGAGATGCGGCACCGTGACGTGCCAGAAGCGCTGCCACACCGAGGCCCCGTCGACCGTCGCCGCGCGCAGCAACTGGTCGGGCACGGTCTGCAGCCCCGCCAGCATCAGCAGCATGGCGAAGGGAAACTCCTTCCAGACGTTGACGACGATCAGCGACGGCAGCGCGTAGTCGATCGAATCGAGGAAGTTCAGCGGCGTGTCGCTGAACCCCATCTGCACCGCCAGCGCGCCCAGCACGCCGAAATCGCTGTGATAGATCCAGCGCCAGACATAGGACGCGGCGACGGCGCTGATGACGAAGGGCACCAGCAGCACGCCGCGGGTCACGGCCCGGCCGGGAAATTCGCGATTGAGCACCAGTGCCGCCCCGAACCCCAGCACGAAGGCGAAGAAGGTCGAGGCGAATGTCCAGATGGTGGTGTTCCACGTCACCTCGTGGAACCGGCTGCTGGCCAGGATACGCGAATAGTTCTCGATGCCGGCGAACGACTTCTCGTCCATCGACAGGCTGGGCGGCGTGTTGAAGAACGAAAGATAGACCGTGTAGTAGATCGGATAGCCGATCACCAGGAACATCACACCGAGCGACGGCAGCACGTAGAGATAGTCCGCCCGGCAGCGATACATCCGCTGCAGGACGTTGAGTTCCCGGTAGCGCCGGGGGTCCACCCTGTTCGCGTTCACCGGTGCTGCCGTCGCCACGGTCGCCCTCCCTTTCCTCGCCGGGGTCGCCGCCGGGCGCTCAGATGCCGCCGAGCAGCTCTTCGACGCGCCGTGCCGCATCCTCGCACGCCTCGTCGACGGTCATCTTCTCGGTCAGGGCGTTCTGCAGCATGTCGGGCACGATCACGTTCATGATCTCGGTCGATTCCGGGATGACCGGGAAGGGGATGCCGCTCGGCAGCATGGAGGTGGTGACGTCGAGGAACTTGATCTGTTCCAGTCGCTCCTTCATCCACCTGGTCTTGAAGCCCCGGAGATTGCCCGGATTGGACTGCGCCCAGGCGAGCTTGATCGACCATTCGGGACCGGTCATGAAGGCGACGAAGGCGCGGGCGGCATCGAGATCGTGCTCGCCGTCGACATAGTCCGGCTTGAAGATGTGCGCGTTCCAGCCGCCGAAGACGACGGCCCGGCGCTCCGCCCCTTCGGGGATCAGTCCGTAGCGCATGCTCTCGACCACCCGCTCCGCGATTGCCTTGTCTGCGCCGGTCGCTTTCTTGGCGCGGTCGACGATCGCCGCATAGGTGCTGGGATGACTGATCATCATCGCCAGGTTGCCGGAGGTGAACGGGTCCATGTTCTCGTTGTTGGTGTTGGTCAGTGCCGAGACCGGCACCGACTTGTCGCGGACATACATGTCGTAGCAGTCCTGCACCGCCTTTTTGGTGCCGGCATTGTCGATGTAGATCGTCTCGTATCCGGGCTGCGGCTCGGCCTCGTCGAGCGCGCCGCCGCCCTGCGCCCAGGCCATCGGCATGAAGCGGTAGGGCGTGTTGCCGGCATTGACCCGGGCCACCAGCCCGTAGCCGTTCTTGCCGGTCTTCTGCTTGATCTGGTTGGAATAGGCGACGAGGTCGTCCCATGTGGCCGGCGGCTCTTCGGGCGGCAGGCCGGCTTCGGCGAAGATGTCGGCGTTCCAGATCAGCGCCATGGTCTCGTTGTTGGTCGGCACGCCGTAATTGGTGCCCTTCCAGCGGCACGACTTCATCGCGTTCGGCCAGAAATCGTCGCTCGAATGGCCGACATCCTCGGGTGCGAACTCCATCAGCTGGCCCTTGGCGGCGAATTCGCAGCCCCAGAGGAGCATCAGGCGCACCACCGTCGGCGCCGCACGGCCCAGCGCCGCGGTGCGCAGCTTGGTGGCCATGTCGTTGTAGCCGAGGTTGAGCTTGTCGATGGTGATGTTGGGATAGGTATCGTGGAAGGCGGCGAAGAACGCGCGCTCCATCTCCTTCTCGATCTCCGACGACGCCTCGTTCTCGCCGACGTACCAGTAGGTGAGGCGGCCCTCGTAATCGAGCGGCACCACCTTGGCGCATTCCGCCGCCGTGTCGACCTCGATCGTGTCGGCGATCGTGCGGATATATTCGGGACTCCACCGGCTCACGTCGATCCCGTCCCGGGCGAAGACGCCGCGACCGAACGCGCCGGCGGCGAGGCCGGCACCGGCCGTGCGGGCGAGCATCCGGCGGCGGTTCATCGAGAACATATCGGGCCTGATCGAGCGAGCCATCGTGCTGGCCTCCCCGTGCTGGCGTTTCAGCGGTCGCCGAACCCCTCGACGACATTGCTGCGCAGATAGTCCATGTTCATCCGCACGCCGTGCCCCGGTGCGCGTCCGACCTGCAGCCTGCCCCCCGCATTGTTCAGCGGCGTTTCGATGAACGCGTCATATTTGGAGAGGTCGTAGCGGCTGGTCTCGAGCCTGTAGAAATTGGGCACGGTCATCATCACCTGCGCGCCGGCCATGACGTTGATGGGCCCGGCCGCGTCGTGCGGCGAGATCGGCACGTAATATGCTTCGGCCATGGTCGCGATCTTCTTCAGTTCGGTGATGCCGCCGGTCCAGGTGACGTCCGGCATCACATAGTCGGCCAGGCCCTCCTCGAGGATCGGCAGGAAATCGAACCGGGTGTGCAGGCGCTCGCCGACGCTGATGGCGGTGCCGACGCTCTCGCGCACCTGGGCCAGCGCCTTGTAGCTCTCCACCGGCACCGGCTCCTCGAACCAGTCGATGGCGCCCGCCTCCTCCAGCGAGCGGCACAGGCGCACCGCCGTCGGCACGTCGAAGCGGCCGTGGGCGTCGATCAGCACGTCGACGTCCGGTCCGGCGATGTCCCGGATCATGGCGGTCAGCTCCGCCGCCTGCCGCTCGCCGGATCTGGTCATCTGGCCCGACAGATAGCCGTGGCGCCGCATCAGCGAGGTGTCGATCTCGGGAAACGGGTCGAACTTGAGGCCGGTATGGCCCGAGCCGACGATCGCTCCGATCTCCGAGCGCACGCCATCGGCGTCGATCGAGCCGTCCTCGTGCAGGAACCTCGAGCCGTCGGGATGGGTGTAGAGCAGGATGTCGTCGCGCACACGGCCGCCCAGCAGGTCGTAGATCGGCTGCTCCAGCACCTGGCCCCGGATGTCCCAGAGCGCGATGTCGATCCCGCTGACCACGTGCGTGGTCGCTCCGCGGCTTCCCATGTAGGTGAAGTTGCGGAAGGTCTTGTTCCACAGGAACTCGATGCGCGCCGGATCCTCTCCGACCACCAGTTCGGCCATCTCCCGGAGGATGCGCGCCACCGCCCGATTGGCCACTTTCGTGGTGGTGGTGATCTCACCCCAGCCGGTCACACCGGCATCGGTCCGCACCTCGACGAAGAGATACTCGCCCCAGCCCATGCCGGGTGTCGTCACCAGCCACGGCACCACCGCGGTGATCTTCAAGCTCGGCCTCCCCTTCCTTCCGTGGCCCGTTTCATCGGACCCCGACCCTTCGCGCCCCGGCCGGTCGCGGCCGCCGGCCGGGGGTGGTCGCGGAGCGTCAGATACCGCCCATCAGTTCCTGGATCTTGCGCTCGGCGTCGGCCGTCGCTTCTTCGACGGTCATCTTCCCGGTCAGCGCGTTCTGCAGCATCTCGGGAACGATGATGTTCATGATCTCGGTCGATTCCGGCACCACCGGGAACGGCACACCCGAGGGCAGCATCGACGAGGTGACGTCGAGGAACTTGATCTGCTCGAGTCGCTCGCCGTTCCACTTGGTCTTGAAGCCGCGCAGATTGCCCGGATTGGACGTGGCGAAATAGAGGCGGGTCGACCATTCCGGCCCGGTCAGCACGCAGGCCAGCGCCTCGACCGCCTGCATGTCGACGTCGCCGTCGACCACCTCGTCCTTGAAGACGTGGAAGTTCGAGCCGCCGAAGACGACCGCGCGCTGTTCGGTGCCCTTGGGGATCAGGCCGTAGCGCATGTTCTCGGTGACCTTCTGGGCGATCTCCTTGTCCGAACCCTGCGCCTTGTTCGCCCGGTCGACGATCGAGGCGTAGGCACTCGGATGGGCGATCATCATGCCGAGATTGCCGGCGGTGAAGGGATCCATGTTCTCGTCGTTGGTGTTGGTCAGGGCCGAGGTCGGCACCGACTTGTCGCGGACGTACATGTCGACCATTTCCTGCACCGCTTTGCGCGTGCCCTCATTGTCGATGTAGATCTGCTCGTAGGTCGGGTTGGGCTCGACCTCGTCCAGGGCGCCGCCGCCATTGGCCCAGGCCATGGGCATGAAGCGGAAGGGCGTGTTGCCGGCATTGACGCGGGCGACCAGGCCGTAGCCGTTCTTGCCGGTCTTTTCCTTGATCTGCCTGGAGTACTCGACCAGATCGTCCCAGGTGGCGGGCGGGCTTTCGGGATCGAGGCCGGCTTCCTCGAAGATGCCGGCGTTCCAGATCAGCGCCATGGTCTCGTTGTTGGTCGGGATGCCGTAGGTGTCGCCTTTCCACGTCACCGACTTCATGGCGCCGGGCCAGAACTCCTCGACGGGATAGCCGACGTCGGTCGGGCCGAACTGCGCCAACTGCCCCTTGGCGGCGAACTCCACGCCCCAGAGGATCGGAAGCCGAGCCGCCATCGGTGCGGCGCCGCCCAGGGCCGCCGTGCGCAGCTTGTTGAGCATGTCGTTGTAGCCGAGATTCTGGGCCTCGACGGTGATGTTGGGATAGGTCTCGGCGAACGCCTTCCAGAAGGCCTCGTAGGATTCGTGCTCGCGCTGCGGCGAGGCTTCGTTGGGGCCGACATACCAGAACGTCACCCGGCCCTCGTAATCGAGCGGCACTACCTTGGAGCATTCCTGGGCGGTGTCGACCTCGACGGTGCCGGCGATGGAGCGAATATAGTCTGGGGTCCACTGCTCCGCGTCGACACCGAGCGGGCTGCTGTCCTGGGCCTGGACCTGCAGCGTCGCGGTGAGCGCCACGGCGGCGATCGCCGCACCGCCGAGCAGCCGACGGCGGGTCGCCGAGCGGGTGTCGCGCATGATCCTTCGATGCATCGTTCGCCTCCCTTGTTTGCTCGCCCGTGCGGCCTGGAGGGCCGAGGTGCCATGCAAGTATGAGGCGATAAGAACCACGCGCCGCGGCACTGTCAAGCCGGAGCGCCGCCGTCGCGGAAGAAAGCGGCCCACCCCTTGTCGAACCCGTTCTCGCCATCCATCTACCATCCACACGGATGGAGGAAAGGCGAATGGTGGTGCAAGCGGTCGCGGGGCGGGAGCGCGGTGGCGAGAGTGAGAAGATCACGCTCAATCTCGGCCACGTCGATCTCGGCCGGATCGATCTCCTGGTTCAAGAAGGCTTCTATTCCAATCGCACGGACTTCATACGCACGGCGATCCGCGGCCAGCTCGCCAGCCACGCCGAAGCGGTCGACCGGTCGGTCGCCCGGCATGCGCTGGAAATGGGCCTCGTGACCTATGACCGCGCCGCCCTCGAAGCGGTGCGCGACGCCGGCCGGGTGCTGCACGTCCGCGTGCTCGGGCTCGCCCGGATCGCCGCCGACGTGCCGGCCGATCTGGCCCGGGCGACCATCGCCTCGATCAACGTGCTGGGCGCGCTGCAGGCGAGCCCGGAGGTGAAGAAGGCGCTGGCCGACCGCATCCACTGACACCGGCCGGACATCCGTCCGGCTGATCACATCGAAGGAACGAGACGATGAACGACGATTTCGCGGCGGCGATGCGCCGCGCGACGGAGGCCACGCGCGGCCGCGATCTGGCGGCGGCGACACGGATCATCCAGCAGGCGCTGGGTGGCCGCGACGACGCCGAGGCCACGAGTCCGGGCGCGGCACCGGGACGCCCGCGGATCGGGCGGGTGGAGATCCTGCCGCCCGAACGGTCCGCCGAGGACGGCCCCGACGATGCGGGGCCTGCGCGGCGGGCGGGTTCCGCGCGGTGGCCCGAGACCGACCGGCGCCCTCTGTCCGAGGTGGTCCGCGCCCTGCGCCGGGGCACGGCCGGCAGCGACGGGTCGGCCGGTCTGCCCGGCCTCGATTCGCTGCCGGGCGGCATGAAGCGGGGGCGCGCACCGGCGGCACCCTTGCCCGAAGGCGCCAGCTTCACCGGCCGGACCCATGCCGACGCCGCCGGCAGCCGGAGCTACAGGCTCTATGTGCCGGCCTCGGTCGCCCGGGGTGCGCGGCCGAGCGGCCTGGTGCTCATGCTGCACGGCTGCACACAAAATCCGGACGACTTCGCCGCCGGTACCGCGATGAACCGCGTCGCCGAGGAGCGCGGCCTGCTGGTGGCGTGGCCGCACCAGACCCGGGCGCACAACCCCAACGCCTGCTGGAACTGGTTCGAGCCGGCCCATCAGGGGCCTGAAAAGGGTGAGCCGGCGATCCTGGCGGGGCTCGCCCGCGCCCTGGTGCAGGACCATGGTGTTCCGCGCGAGCGGGTGTTCGCGGCCGGTCTATCCGCCGGCGGCGCCATGGCCGCCATCCTCGCCCGAACCGCCCCGGATCTTTTCGCCGCCGTGGGCGTTCACTCGGGTCTGGCCGCCGGGTCGGCGCGCGACGTGGCCTCGGCCTTCGCGGCCATGCGCTCTCCGGCGCCGGGCGACGGCATGGGCGGGACGCGGGGTGTGCGCACCATCGTGTTCCACGGCACGGCCGACGCCGTCGTCCATCCGGGCAATGCCGGGCGGGTGTTCGCGTCCGCCCCGGCGGGCGGCGTGCGGCACGAGCGTATCGAGGCGGGCGGCCGCACCTGCAGCCGCACGATCCGGTGCGATGCGGAGGGGCGCAGCCTGGGCGAACTCTGGCTCGTCGAGGGTGCCGGCCATGCCTGGTCGGGCGGCGACGCGCGCGGCAGCTTCGCCGATCCCGCCGGCCCCGATGCGAGCCGCGAGATGATTCGTTTCTTTTTCGATGTGACGTGAGGATCCATGACGAGCGACCTTTCCCTGACGTTCGATGCGGTCGACGAGGCCGAACCCGGTGCCAAGTGGCGCGCCCGCTGGCACCGCTCCTGGCCGGCCTACGAGGCCTGGTTCACCGCCCGCGGCGGCGACGGCGGGCCCGATCGCGCGGCCTGCGAGGCGGCGCTGGCGGCGCACATGCCCGAGCTGGTGCCGGTGCATCGTCGGCTGACCGGGCTCGCCGGGGGTGGCGACCGGGCGGCGCGCTTCCTTTCGACCTGGTGCCCGCCGGCCTATCTGGGCGGCTGCTCGATCGCCGCACGGAGCGCCGGCGGCGCGGTCCGGCTGGTGCGCAACTATGATCTCTCGCCCGACCTCAACGAGGGGTTGCTGTTGCGCAGTGCATGGACCGGCCGGCCGGTGATGGGCATGGCGGAGTTTCTCTGGGGCCTCTCCGACGGCGTCAACGACCGCGGCTTCGCCGTGGCGCTGGCCTATGGCGGAAACTCGGAGACGGCATCGGGCTTCGGCATCACCACCATCCTGCGCTACCTGCTCGAGACCTGTGCGACCACCCGCGAAGCGCTCGCCGTCTTGCGGCGGGTGCCGTCACACATGGCCTACAACGTGGTGCTGGCGGATGCGTCGGGCCGTACCGCGTCCGTCGAATTGCGGCCCGGCGGCGGTGCGCACGTCCTGGAGCCCTCAATCGCCACCAACCACCAGCACGGTGCGGCTCTGCCCGAGCGGCCGGCGTTCACCCGTACCCACGCGCGGCGGGCGCATCTGGAGGCGCTGCTGCGCGCGCGGACCGCGCCCGCGGAACTCGCCCGAGCATTCCTGCGGCCGCCGCTCTTCCAGACCGCCCATGCCGCCTGCTTCGGCACCCTCTTCACCGCCGACTACGACCCGGTCGAGGGGGCGCTGGCGCTGTGCTGGCCCGGTGCGACCTGGCATCAGCGGCTCGATGAGTTCCGCGAGGGGCGGCGGGTGGTCCGCTACGGCAGCCGGCCGCGCAAGCCGGGCATCGTGCTCGAAGGCGGAAGGAGCCGGGTCGGACGCTCGGGCCCGCTCGCCGGTCTCGCCGCCGTGCGCGAGCATCTGGGTCTGCCGGCCCGGCACTCCTTCGACGCGTGGATGCGCGAGGCCGAAGGCGGCGCGCCGGACTGGCCAGCCCTGGGCGCACTCTTCGCCGCCGAGGATGCCGCCGTGGCGGGCGCCGGTGGCGGCGGAGGGGAGGTGCGGCCACCGTCGAGCGGCGCTTGATGCGAGGCGCCCGGCCGGTGCCGGGCTTCAGTCCCGCCCGGCCAGGCGCTTTTGCAGGAAGGCGAGAACGGCGGCCTCCTCGGGCTCGAGCCCCTGCAGTTCGTCCTTGAGCAGGGACTCGATCTCGCTCTGCAGCATGGCGATCAGCGTACCGTCCAGATAGGCCTCGATGATCTCCGGATGGACATAGGCCCGGCGGCAGACGGCCGGGGTGTTGCCGAGCTTTGAAGCGACCCGCTCGATCGCCGCCTTGACGTTGCGCTTGGCGGCGGTCTCGCTGTCGAAGCTCTCGAACTCGCTCAGCGCCAGGGCGGCCAGTACCGTCCCAGCCCAGGTGCGGAAATCCTTGGCCGTGAAATGCCCGCCCGTCACCTCCGCCAGATAGGCGTTGACGTCGGCCGAGGAGATCTTCTGGCGCTGGCCCTCCTCGTCGACATATTGGAACACGGCACGACCGGGCAGATCCTGGATGCGGCGCACGGCACGGGCGATGCGCGGGTCGGCGATCTCGAGCTCGCGCTCCAGCCCGCTCTTTCCCTTGAAGGCGAAGCGCAGCCTGCTGCCGTTCACGTCGACGTGGCGGTTCTGCAGCGTCGTCAGGCCGAACGACTTGTTGACCCTGGCATATTCGTCGTTGCCCACCCGGATCAGCGTGGTCTCGAGCAGCCGGACCACGGTCGCCACCACCTTGCGCAGGTCCAGCTTCGGCCGCGCCATGTCGTCGAGCACCCGCGCTCTAAGGGCCGGCAGCGCCCGGCCGAATTCGAGGACGTGCTCGAATTTGGTCTGCTCGCGCACCGCCCGCCATGCGTCGTGATAGCGATATTGCTTGCGGCCCCTGTCGTCGCGCCCGGTGGCCTGGATGTGGCCCTTGGGATCGGGGCAGAGCCAGACGTCCCGATAGGCCGGCGGCACCGCCAGCGCGTTCAGCCGCCGGCGTTCATCGTCTCCGGTGATCCGGCTGCCGTCTGGGCGGTAGTAGGCGAAGCCCTTGCCGGCGCGCCGCCGCGTGATGCCGGGCGTCTCGTCGCTCACATAGTGCAGGCCCGCCGCCTTCGCCTCGCCGGCCAGATCCTCGTCCAGATCCATCGCTCGCATCTCCGTTTCGTCGCATCACGAAAGGAGACGGTGCGGCTCGCGGTTCCGCGCGTGCCTAGCGCTCGCGCTCGTTGATCTCGTCGAGCTGGCGCTGCAACTGCGTCAACTGGTTCTCGAGCTCGCGCACCTTGGCCGAGAGTGCCGGCGCCGCGTCTTCTTCGCCGTCGGTCTCGTCGCGCGTCGCGGCCGGCTCGGTGAACGGCGTCAGCATGCGCGCGGCGTTCTGGAACATCGCCAGGTTCTGCCGCGCCATGGTCTCGAACGGCACCATGCCGGCCGACGGCTTGACCGGCAAGAAGCGGCCGAAGGTCTCGTCGACATAGTCGCGCATCTGGTCCTGGTGCCGGGCGAAGTTCTCCATCGACACCTCGAGGTAGCGCGGCACCAGCGCGTGCAGGCTGTCGTCGTAGAAGCCGATGATCCGCCGGAGGAAGCTGATCGGCAGCAGGTTGCGGCCCTTGCCGTCCTCCTCGAGGATGATCTGGGTGAGTACCGAGCGGGTGATGTCCTCACCGGTCTTGGCGTCGAAGACGACGAAATCCTTGCCCAGCCGCACCATCTGACTGAGCTCGTCGAGCGTCACATAGCTGCTGGTGGCGGTGTTGTAGAGCCGGCGGTTGGCATATTTCTTGACCACGGCGACGTCGCCGTCGGCCGCCTCGCTCTTGTCGCGCACCCGCTCCGACATGCTCTTCTCCCGATCGACGCCACCGCCCGACGCACGTTCCACTCCAAGGGCCATTCTAGCCCCGTGGATGCGGCGACGCAGCACAATTCGCCTTGCCGGACCGTGACATCGTCGTCACCCGGTGTTCGCCCGACTGCTTTCACGCGATGCCCGTCCGCAGGAACGGACGCCGTGGCTCAGAGCAGATCCTCGAAATTGGCGAGCCTGGGATCGGGGCCCTCGTCGTCGTGGACCTCCTCCTCGCGCACCGGCTCGTCGGCCGAGGCGAGGCCGGCCTGGATGTCGGCCTCCTCCTGCGAGCGCGCGACGTTGACCCGGATCGACACCTCGACCTCCGGATGCAGCAGCACCGGCACGGTGTGGATGCCGGTGGTCTTGATCGGCTGGTCCATCTGCACGTGCCGGCGCTGCAGCTCGACGCCGGCCTCGGCGAAAGCGGCCACGACGTCGCGCGCGCTGACCGAGCCGTAGAGCTGCTTGCTCTCGCTCGCCTGGCGCAGGATCACCACGCTGCGGCCGTCGACGTCGCCGGCCATGATTTCGGCGTGCGTGCGCGCTTCCTCGTTGGCCGCCTCGAGATCCTCGCGGCGCCGCTCGAAGCTCTCGAGCGCGGTCTTGCTGGCGCGCAGCGCCTTGCCCTGCGGCACCAGGAAGTTGCGGGCGTAGCCCGGACGGACGTTGACCACCTCGCCCATCTGACCGAGCTTGGGAACGCGCTCCAATAGAATGACCTGCATATCCGGAACTCCTTCGCACATCGGGAAAAATCGTTGTCGGGACCGGCCGCCCGGCTCAGCCGGGCCCGGCGCGCGCCCGCAGCCGCAGGCGATCCTCGAGCAGGCCGATGCCGATCACGATCGGCACCACCGGCAGGCTGAACAGCAGCAGCATCAGATAGAAGACGGCCAGCATCAGCCGCGGCGTTCCGCTGCGCCCGGCCAGCGTGTGCACCAGGGTCAGACCGAGCAGCAGGAACGGCACGGTCATCAGCAGGGCCGCACTCTGCGCCAGCATGGAGGTGAAGCCCGGCTGCAGCAGGAACGACGCCGCCATGGCCACGGCCAGAGCCGGCAGGCACCAGGGCGGCAGCGTCATCGTCCGCAAGCCGCCCGCCGGCCGCGGGCAGCGCCCCTGCAGCCGCGCCAGCGCCGTGCCGGCCAGCGCATTGAGCACCGAGACCAGCAGCAGCGACCCGGCGATCAGCCCCGGCATCACCGCCACCATGCGCCCGGCCGCGGCGAAGAGCCCGCTCTGCGCCACCTCCGGCCCCATCTGCGCCAGCACCTGTGCCAGGGCCGAGGCGAAGGCGCCGTGCGCGTCGCCGGTGCGCATCTGCACCACCAGCAGGGCCGCGATCATCAGCGCCGCCAGATAGAGCGTCAGCCGGCCGAGCACGGCGCCGGCCGGATACCACTCGACCGACCCCCCGGCAGGCTGTCCGGAAGACGGGCCGGCGGGCGAAGACGGGGCGGGCGCGCCGGGCGATCCCCGGCGCGACAGGAGGGCGTGGCGCACGGCGATCAGGCTCGGGCCGATCTCGATCAGCGCGAAGGTGAGTGCCGCCATCCAGCTTCCGAACACCAGGACGACCGCCATCGCCAGCGCCGCGCTCATCGAAGCACCGCCCAGGCCCACCGCCATGCCGACGAAGACCAGCGGAAGCTGCACGAAATGGACGACGAAGGACGCCGCACCCATGCCCGTCGTCAGCGAGAGGAACAGCACGGCACTGGCCGCCGCCGCGAGGCCCACCAGCACCAGGTCGCGCGTCAGCGGTCCCTTGCCCGGTGTGTGGCCGGGCGTGCCCGCCGGTGGAGGTGCCGACCCGTTCATCCTCGCTCGCCGTTCCCTTGCGTCGATCCGGCGCCCGTGCGCCGGTCAAATTCCGTCCTCGGCCGGCCGTCAGCCGGCCACCCAGGTCGGCCCTCGGCCGACCGTCAGCCGGCCACCCAGGTCGGCCCTCGGCCGACCGTCAGCCGGCCACCCGGGCCCGTCCTCGGCCGACCGTCAGCCGGCCACGTAGGGCAGCAGCGCCAGCTCGCGCGCCCGCTTGATCGCCTTGGCCAGGGCGCGCTGCTCCTTGGCGGTCACCGCGGTGATGCGGCGCGGGACGATCTTGCCGCGCTCGGAGACGAAACGCTGCAGCAGCTTGACGTCCTTGTAGTCGATCTTCGGCGCGTCGGCGTGGGCGAAGGGGCTGGCCTTGCGCCGGCGGAAGAACGGCCGGCGGATGGTGATGTTGGGCGGCTCGCCGCTGCGTTCGCCGCCGCGCCCGCCGTGCCGGTCGCCGCCGCGATCACCTCCGCGATCGCCGCCGCGGTCGGCCCCACGGTCGGCCCCACGGTCGGCCCCACGGTCGGCATAGCGGTCGCCGGCCGGGCGGTCGCCGTGCGCCGGGCGCTCGGGCCGGTCGCTCGGGCCGCGCTCGGCACCGGCCGGTCGGGCCGTCTGATTGCTCTCGTCCATGTTCGTCTCGTCCTGCTAGTGCGTTCGATGGCGGCGGCGCGTCGAGCGTCGCATCCGTGCCGGCCGGCGCTCAGCCCCGACCCCGGTCACCCCGATCCCGGTCACCCCGATCCCGGTCACCCCGATCCCGGTCACCCCGATCCCGGTCACCCCGATCCCGGTCACCCCGATCCCGGTCGCTTCTGTCCCGGTCACCGCGATCCCGGTCGCCCCGGGGTCCGTCGCGGTCGCGGCCGCGCGGTCCGTCGCGATCCCGGCCGCGCGGTCCGTCGCGGTCGCTGCGCGCCTGCATGAAGATCGACGGGCCCTCGTCGAGCGCGTCGACCTTGACGGTCATGTAGCGCAGCACGTCGTCGTGCAGGCGCTCGTTGCGCTCGAGCTCGTCGAGCGTGGCCGAGGGTGCGTCGATGTTCAGATGGAGGTAGTGGCCCTTGCGGTTCTTTTTGACCCGGTAGGCGAGGGTGCGCAGGCCCCAATATTCCGTCTTCTTCACCTGGCCGCCCTGGTCGGCGACGAGCTTCGCGAGTTCCTCCGCCAGGCTCTGGGCCTGGGTGCCCGAGAGGTCCGGGCGTGCGATGAAGGTGTGTTCGTAGAAAGCCATGATCGAGCGGGGTCCCCCTGGACTGTGACGACACCGATCGCGGAGCGGCCGAGATCGGCCCTCCGTCGGTATCGACGACAAGCGACGGGCACCACCGCCCGCCGCGAAGACGCCGCCGCTTATACAGATAAGCCGGGCCGCCGCAAGGGTCGGCGGACCGGACGACGCGGTTCAGCGGCCCCATCCGGCGCC
>JAGREO010000028.1:0-3050 GCA_020446525.1 Geminicoccaceae bacterium
CCAGCGCGAAACGCGCGCAGGCGGACGGGAGTGCTTCGGGTGGGGCGGTGTGATGGTGGGTCATGGGGTGGATTATAGACCCGGTAGAGGAATTAAGGCAAGGCTTTTCTTCCGATAAGCCGGATCATCATCTTGCAAGATGATCGGGATGCGGCTGGTCGAACATGAAACTCGTTTCTCAACAGATATATGGGATCGGGCTCTGAGGCGGTTCGTCAAAAACGGCTTCTAAGGGGCCAGTCTTTCGATGTGCCAAGTCTGGGCCTCGGGGTCGTCGCGCCGGTAGACCAGGCGGTCGTGCAGGCGGGAGGGGCGGCCCTGCCAGAATTCGATCCGGAGCGGTCGGACGCGGTAGCCGCCCCAGTGGGCCGGGCGTGGAACGTCTTGCGGAAATTTCTTCTCAAGTTCGGTGAACCTTTCCGCCAGCTTCTCACGCCCCTCGATCACCCGGCTCTGCGGCGAGGCCAGGGCGCCGATGCGGCTGCCGTGCGGCCTCGTGGCGAAATAGGCATCGGATTCGGCCTCGCCGACTTTGGAGACCGGACCTTCGATGCGCACCTGGCGATGCAGCTTGTCCCACCAGAAGAGAAGGGCGGCCCGGCCATTGAGCGCAAGGTCTTGCGCCTTTTTGCTCTCGTAATTGGTGAAGAAGGTGAAGCCCTCGGCGTCGAAGCCCTTGAGCAGCACCATGCGGTTGGCGACGGCACCCTCGGCCGTCGCCGTGGCGAGGCTCATGGCGTTGGGCTCCATCAGATCCGCCGATCGCGCCTCCTCGAACCAGCGGGCGAACTGGTCGAGCGGATTCGCCGCGACATCCTGCTCGTTCAACTCGAAGCGATCATAGTTCTGCCGCATGCCGGCCGGTCCGGTCGCCGTCATTTCCGTTCCTCTTTCGCAGCGTTCTTTCGGATCGTCTTGACGACGCACCTTCCTTCGCGCGGGCTTCGCTTGCAAGAGCCGGTGCGGTTCGCGTCGCGCACCTGTCGCGGCATCCGGCTTTTCGCTCTAACGTCGTGGTCCGTGGAGCAGGAACGGAACAGGGCGATGGCGGAGACGAGACGGGTGGTGGTGGCGATCACCGGGGCGAGCGGTGCGGTCTTCGGCGTGCGGCTGCTCGAACTGCTGCGTGCGGCTGAGGCGGTCGAGGTGCATCTGGTGATGACCCGGGCGGCCTGCCTGACGCTGGCGGCCGAGTGCGACCGGCGCCCGGGCGACCTCGCGCCGCTCGCGCGCCAGGTGCACCAGGTGGGCAATATCGGCGCGCCGATCGCCTCGGGCTCGTTCCGCGCGCACGGCATGATCGTCGCACCCTGCTCGATCCGTGCCGCGGCGGCGATCGCCACGGGCGTGACCGACGACCTCGTCTCCCGGGCGGCGGACGTCATGCTCAAGGAACGCCGCACCCTCGTGCTGGCGGTGCGCGAGACGCCGCTGCATCGCGGCCATCTCGACACGCTGACGCGGCTGGCGGGGTTGGGTGCGGTGATCTTCCCGCCGGTTCCGGCCTTCTATCACCGGCCGCGCTCGATCGAAGCCATCGTCGATCAGAGCTGCATGCGCATGCTCGACCAGCTCGACATCCGCCTCGACGCCGCACCGCGCTGGGGCGAGGCGGGCGGCATCGCCGCGATCGGCGAGGCGGCGGCTCCCTGACCGGCGTCGCCGATGCCTTCTGGACGTTTTCGCTCGGGGTCTACGACCGGCCGGGCGTCGCCGACGCCTGCCTGCGCCTGCAGGACGAGGCCGGTCTCGACGTCAACATCCTGCTCTGGTGTCTGTTCACAGCCGCCCGCGGCCGGCGGCTCGACGACGAGGAGGTGCGGGCGGTGGATCGGGCGGTGCGCCCCTGGCGGGCGGAGGTGCTGCGACCGCTGCGCGCCGCACGCCGGGCGATGAAGCATCCGCTTTCGAGCGAGGACGCCGAAGCGCGCGAGCGGGTGCGCCGGCGGCTCGCGGCGGTGGAGCTGGAGGTCGAGCGCCTGGCCCAGCAGGCGATCGTCGCGGCCGCGGGCGAGGCGGCGCCGGCGGGCGCGGATGCGCTGCCGGCGGGGGAATCCGGACGGGGCGCCGTGGAGGGTTCCGGCGCCGATCTCGCCGCCGCTAATCTCGCCCTCTACGTCGCGGTCGCGGGTGCGACGCGGGGCGACGCGGTCGAGAGCGATCTGCGTCGGCTCGCCGGTGCGTCGCAAGGTCCCGAGGGACAGGCGGAGGCGAAGGCCGGAGGGTTCCGTCCTGTGCCAAAGTGACGCACCCCTTGGTTCGAGCCGCGGCATCTCGTCATCATTCGCTTCGCCGGCCGGTTGGCGGCGGATAGATGTGGGCACGTGTCCGGTTCGCCTGTGGCGGCCGGGTGACGGTGGTCGGGGCGGTGATGCCGGATGCTGCGGCGGATCGATATCCGCGGTTGATCGCGGCCGCTCCGGTGCGCCAAGCTCCGACGACGGGCGGTGCCGCAGGGGTCGGCCCGCCCTTCGACGAAACGATCGGTAACGGCAACGGCAAGGGGAGAAGCATCCATGGCGGACCAGGGCTCTGCCGACAACGAATATTGGCGGGCGAACATTCGCCTCGTGAAGATCTGCCTGGTGATCTGGGCGCTGGTGTCGTTCGGCTTCGGCATCGTGCTGCGGCCGCTGCTTTCGGGCGTCGAGGTGGGCGGCACCGATCTCGGCTTCTGGTTCGCCCAGCAGGGATCGATCATCGTCTTTCTCATTCTCATCTTCTTCTACGCCTGGCGGATGAACAGGCTCGATCGCCACTACGGCGTCGACGAAATCTGATCGGGGGGAAACCGGGACCATGAGTCAGTTCACGCTCAACCTGCTGGTGGTGGGGGCGAGCTTCGCCCTCTATATCGGCATCGCGATCTGGGCGCGCGCCGCCTCGACCAGCGAGTTCTACGCCGCCGGGCGCGGCGTGCATCCGGTGACCAACGGCATGGCCACGGCCGCCGACTGGATGTCCGCCGCCTCCTTCATCTCGATGGCCGGCCTGATCGCCTTCGTCGGCTACGACAACTCGTCCTATCTGATGGGCTGGACCGGCGGCTA
>JAGREO010000028.1:3077-31890 GCA_020446525.1 Geminicoccaceae bacterium
CTGCGCAAGTTCGGCAAGTTCACCGTGCCCGAGTTCATCGGCGACCGGTTCTATTCGACGCCGGCGCGTCTCGTCGCGGTGCTCTGCCTGATCGTCGCCTCGGTCACCTACGTCATCGGCCAGATGACCGGTGTGGGCGTGGCCTTCTCGCGCTTTCTCGAGGTCGATGCGGCGACCGGGCTCTTCATCGGTGCCGCCATCGTCTTCATGTATGCGGTTCTGGGCGGCATGAAGGGCATCACCTACACGCAGGTGGCGCAATATTGCGTGCTGATCCTGGCCTACACCATTCCGGCCGTGTTCATCTCGCTGCAGCTCACCGGCAACGCACTGCCGCCCGTGGGCCTGTTCTCCGATCTCGAGCAGAGCGGCACGCCGCTTCTGGTCAAGCTCAACGAGATCATCACCGAGCTCGGCTTCGCCACCTATACCGGGCACCACACCGACACCCTCAACATGGTGCTCTTCACCCTCTCGCTGATGATCGGCACCGCCGGGCTGCCGCACGTCATCATCCGCTTCTTCACCGTGCCCAAGGTCTCCGACGCCCGCTGGTCGGCCGGCTGGGCGCTGGTGTTCATCGCCCTGCTCTATCTGACGGCACCGGCCGTGGGTGCGATGGCCCGCCTCAATCTGGTGGAGACGGTCTATCCCGAAGGTGCGCAGGGCGAGCCTCTCGTCTATGAGCAGCGTCCCGAATGGATGAAGAACTGGGAGGTCACCGGACTCCTGGCTTTCGAGGACAAGAACGGCGACGGCCGCATCCAGTTCTACAACGACAAGAACGAGGCGTTCGCCGCCCAGGCGCAGGAGCGCGGCTGGCAGGGCTCCGAGCTCACGGTGAACAACGACATCCTGGTGCTGGCCAATCCCGAGATCGCCAATCTGCCGGGCTGGGTCATCGCGCTGGTGGCGGCGGGCGGGCTGGCGGCGGCACTCTCCACCGCGGCCGGGCTGCTGCTCGCCATCTCGTCGTCCATCAGCCACGACCTGCTCAAGGGTGCCCTCACACCCAACATCTCGGAGAAGGGCGAGCTGCTGGCGGCGCGCATCTCGATGGCCGTGGCCATCGCGGTCGCGACCTATCTCGGCCTCAATCCGCCCGGCTTCGCGGCGCAGACGGTGGCACTCGCCTTCGGTCTGGCGGCGGCGTCGATCTTCCCGGCGCTGATGATGGGCATCTTCTCCAAGAAGGTGAACAATGTGGGCGCGGTGCTGGGCATGCTCACCGGCCTGATCTTCACCGTCGTCTACATCTTCATCTACAAGGGCTGGTTCTTCATCCCCGGCACCAATCAGTTGCCGGACACGCCCGACGCCTGGCTGTTCGGCATCTCGCCGGTCTCGGTCGGGGCCATCGGCGCGCTGCTCAACTTCATCGTCGCCTGGGTCGTCTCGGGTGCCACCAAGGCGCCGCCACGGGAAATCCAGGAACTGGTGGAGAGCATCCGCGTGCCGCGCGGCGCCGGCACCGCCGTGGCGCACTGACGGGCCCGAGATCCGCGCCCACCGCGGGCGCGGATCTCCTTCTTCCACGGGCGGCGCATGGCGGTTCGGGCCGACGCACCGCCCGTCCTTCGTCGGGTGCCCCGGCTTCGCCCGGGCGGGCCGGCGATGCTCGAGGGTAGGGACGGCACGATGCGCGACGAGGCCGACTTGCGTGACGTTCTCGCGGCGCGTCACCCCTTCGACCGGCTCGATGCCGATGCGCTGAGGGATCTCGTCCAGGGGCTGCAGCGGCGCTCGCTCGAAGCCGGCGCCCTCGTTTTCGACGTCGGTCAGAAGCTCGAGGGCCTCTTCGTCGTCGAGAGGGGCCGGGTGGATATCCGCGGGGTCGACGACGCCGTCGTGTCGCTGCTGGGCGAGGGCGACGTCTTCGGCGGGCGCGGCCTGATGCGCGACGGTCTGGCGGTCACGCGCGCGGTCGCCGTCGAGCCGCTCGATCTGCTCGTCCTGCCGCGGGCGTCGTTCGACCGGCTCGTGCGCGAGAACGCGGCTTTCGCGCGCTGTTTCGAGCGTCCGCCGCAGGCCTTCCGCCGCGGTACCGCGACCGACGGTGATCTCACCACGTTGCGGATCGGCGACATCATGACCCGCGATCCGGTCGCCGTGCGGCCGGACACCACCGTGGCGCAGGCGGCGCGGCGGTTGCGCGACGAGGACATCTCGTGCGTTCTGGTGACCGGCGAGGGCGGGGCGTTGCGCGGCATTCTGACGACGGGCGATCTGGCGGCCCGGGTGCTCGCCGAAGGCCGCGGCGGCGACGCACCGGTCGAGGCGGTGATGACGCCCGATCCCTTCACGCTCGCACCCGACGCCATCGGTTTCGACGCCTTCCTGGCGATGACCGAGCGGCGTATCGGCCATCTTCCGGTGGTCGAGGACGGGGTGGCGGTGGGCATCGTCACCCGCACCAATCTCGTGCGCCGGCGGACGGTCTCGGCCGTCTCGATGATCGGCGACATCGCCCGGCAGGACTCGCTGCCGGCGATCCGCGGGACCGTGGCGCAGATCCCGATGCTGCTGGCGCAACTGGTCGGCGCGGGGGTCGATCCGCCGACCGTCGCACGGCTGATCACCGGCATCGCCGATGCCGTCACCCGCCGGCTGCTGGCGCTGGCGCAAGAGGAGCTGGGGCCGGCGCCGGTCCCCTGGCTCTGGGCCGCCTGCGGCAGTCAGGGGCGGGTCGAGCAGACCGGCGTGTCGGACCAGGACAATTGCCTGCTGCTCGACGACGCGTACGACGAGGCGGCGCACGGCACCTATTTCGCCGGGCTGGCGAAGCGGGTGTCGGACGGGCTGGATGCCTGCGGGTATTATCATTGCCCCGGCGAGATGATGGCGACCAATCCGCGCTGGCGCCAGAAGCTCGCCGTCTGGCGCGGCTATTTCGCCGGCTGGGTGCGCACGCCCGATCCGATGGCGCAGATGCTGGCCTCGGTGATGTTCGATCTCCGCCCGATCGCCGGCACCTTTTCGCTGCTCTCCTCCTTGCAGGAGGAGACCCTGGCGATGGCCCGGGCCAACAGCATCTTCGTCGCGCACATGATCGCCAATTCGCTCAAGCACCAGCCGCCGCTCGGCTTCTTTCGCGGCATGGCACTGATCCGCTCGGGCGAGCACAAGGACACGATCGACCTCAAGCTCTCGGGCGTGGTGCCGATCGTCGATCTGGCACGGGTCTACGCCCTGCAGGGCGCCATCCCGCTGGTCAACACCCGGGCACGTCTCGAAGCGGCGCGCTCGGCGGGCGTGATCAGCCCTTCGGGCGCGCACGACCTGATCGACGCTTATGACCTGATCTGCGAGACGCGGCTGCGGCATCAGGCGCGTCAGGCGCGGGACGGGCGCAGGATCGACAATTTCATGGCACCGCGCGAGCTCTCCGAGCTCGAGCGCAACCACCTGCGCGACGCTTTCGTGGTGGTCAAGACCATGCAGGCGGCGCTCGGGCAGGGGCGCCAGATGATGGGCTGACGGCCGGCGGCGCCGGTCGTGCTTGCGGGAAGGTTCGAGGACCATGCTGGTCGAACTCGTCGCCACCTTCGCTCTCGGTCTGGGGACCGCGGGCCTTGTGTGGCTGGCGCACAGGCTCAGCGGCGGGCGCCTGCCTGGCTATCTGGCCCCGGTCGCCGCCGGTGCCGCGATGCTGGTCTTCACCATCTGGTCCGAATATTCCTGGTTCGAGCGGACGCGGGCGGGGCTGGGCGGCCGGGTGGAGGTGGCCCGGAGCTTCGAAGAGTCGAGTGCCTGGCAGCCCTGGACGCTGCTGGTGCCGCGCACCACCCGTTTCACCGCCGTCGATCTCGCCACGGTCCGGCGCAACGAGGCGCAGCCGGGCATGGTGATGGCCGACGTCTATCTGGTCGCCCGCCGGCAGCCGGTCCTCCGGGTGACGCAGTTCTACGATTGCGACGGCCATCGCCGGGCGGACGCGCGCGACGGGCTGGAGTTGAGCGGAGACGGTGCGCCGGTGAACGCGCGGTGGGTCGCGGTCGGGCGCGACGACGCGGTGTTGCGCGCGGTCTGTCCGAAGCCGGGGTGAGGGCCGGGTCATGCTGGAGCGGCGCGGTCTGCGCCTGCGCATCTTTCTCTTCTTCGCGCTGATCGCCGCGGGCGGCATCGGCCTCGCGACGCTCGCCGCCTACGTCGCCTACGGCCGCATCGGCGATCCGGCCGCCGTGCCGCATCTGGCGCTCGGTGCGGCCATCGTCGCCGCCGGGGTGGTGGCGCTCGCCCTTTGGGTCTGGGTCAAGTTCGACGATCACGTGGCCCGGCCGGTCTCCGCACTCGCACGCGAATTGCAGACCCACGCGCACAGCCGCGTCGACCGGCCGCTCGAGCTGCCGGCCGGCCGCTATCTGGGCGATCTCGTGCCGGCGGCCGGGGCGATCGTCCGCGCTCTCGAGGCCGCGCGCGATTCGTCGGGCCTCGCGGTGGCCAGGGCCACGGCCGGCGTCGCGGCGCAGAAGGCACAGCTCGAGGCGGTGCTGCGCGACCTGCAGGAGGCCGTGTTCATCTGCAACAGGGCCGGACTGATCCTGCTCTACAACAGGCGCGCCGTGCGGCTGCTCGACGATACGACCGCACTGGGGCTGGGCCGCCCGATCGGCGATCTGGTGTCGCGCGAGCCGATCGACCACGCGCTGCGCATGCTGGAAAAGCGACTCGCCGACGGCCGCCATCTCTCGCATCCGGAAGGGCTGTCGGCTTCGGTGGTCGGCACGACCCGCGATGCGACGCGCATCCTCGAGGGCCGGCTGGGCCTCGTGCTGGACGAGGACGAGCGCGGCATCGCCGGTTTCGTGCTGACGATGCACGACGCGACGGTGGAGATCGCCGCTCATGCGGCGCGCGACCGGCTGATGGTCGACATGCTCGACGAGGTGCGCCGCCCTGCCGCCAATCTGCGGGCGGCGGTCGAGATCCTCGCCGGCGATGCGGATATGGAGACCGCCGACCGTCGGGCTTTCGAAGCGACGCTGGTGCAGGAGGTGGGCGAGCTGAGCCGGCGCATCGACGCCCTCGCCCAGCGGCGCGACGCAATGGTCGCCGGCGACTGGCCAATGAGCGACGTCTTCGCCGCCGACCTCTTCGCCTGTGTCGCCGAACGTCTGGACCGGCCGATCGGCCGTGGCACCGCCGATGCGGCGAGCGCCGAGGGAAGGGAGGACGAAGAGGCGATCATGCTGCACTGCGACAGCCCGAGCGTCGTCGAGCTGCTGGTGGCGCTCGCCGGTGCGGTGCAGGCGCTGCCCGGTGCGGACGATCTGCGGCTCCGGGCGCAACCGGCCCGGGGTCGGGTCTATCTGCATCTGGGCTGGCGCAATGCTGCGGCGTCGCCGGGTATGCTGGACGGCTGGCTGGCACGGCCGCTGCCCGGCGCCCTGGGCGGATTGACCGGGCGGGGCGTGCTCGACCGGCACCATGCGGAAGCCTGGATCGAGCGCGACGGCCTGGACCGGATGCGGCTCTGTCTGCCGCTGGCGGCGGCGCGACGTCTCGGTCTCGACACCGCACGACAGACGAGCATCCCCGAGAGACCGGAATTCTACGACTTCGATCTGATGCGCCAGTCGGTCGGCACACCGCTCGCCGATTGGCCGCTCAAGACGCTCACTCATGTGGTGTTCGACACCGAGACCACCGGGCTCGAACCCGCCGCCGGCGACAAGGTCGTGCAGATCGCCGCGGTGCGCATCGTCAACGGCCGCATCCTGCGCGGCGAGACCTTCGACATGATCGTCGATCCCAGGCGGCCGATACCGCCGGCCTCGACCGTCTTTCACGGCCTGACCGACGCCATGGTCGCCGGTGCTCCACCGATCGAGGAGGTGCTGCCGCGCTTTCACCGGTTCGCTGCAGGCTCGGTGCTGGTGGCGCACAACGCGCCTTTCGACATGCGCTTCCTGCGGCTGGCGGAGAAGGCCTGCGGCGTGACCTTCGATCAGCCGGTGCTGGACACGGTGCTGCTTTCCGCCTTCCTGCACGACCATACTGGACAGCACACGCTCGACGCCCTGGCCGAGCGGTTCGGCGTGGCCATCGACGAGGCGGCGCGCCACACGGCGCTGGGCGACACCCTGGTCACCGCCGAGCTCTTCCTGCGCATGATCGACGCTCTGGCCGGCCGTGGCGTGGTGACGCTGGCCGACGCCCTCGAAGCGTCCGAAACCATGGTGGCGCTGCGTCGACAGCAGGCGCGCTATTGAACACGGAACGACGAAAAAACGGGCTCGGGGGGAGGCCGCGAGCCCGTTTCGTCGTCACCTGTCGGTCCGGCCCGAAGGCCGTAGACTGCGATCAGGCGGCGAACTTCTTGGAAGCCTCGACGTTCTCGGCCATCCGCTTGGAGACCAGGTCGGCAACCTGCTGCTGCACCTTGAGACCGTTGTCGACCTCGTTCTTGACGATGTTCTGGGCGCGCTCGGCGACGGCCTTGACGTCGGCGACATAGGCCTCGGGCTTCTTGTTCATGTCGAAGCTGGTGACCTGCGACTGCATCGTGTCCATCATCTCGCGGACGAGGTTGAACTGACGCGTCATGGTGGCCTCGGCGGCATCCAGCATCACCCGCTGAGCCTGCATGGCGACGGCCACGTTGTCCGCGTAGATCGAGCGCATCGCCGACGCGTCGTAGGACGTGAACATGGGGAACTGGGTCTTGGTCTCGGTCTTGGTGGCCATCGAGGTGCTCCTTGGAATGTGAAATGCAGTAGCGAACTGCGACAACCGGGATATAGGCTTTATGCTGCGGCGCAGCAATGCGACATTTGTGCACTGCAGCAATGCAAAGCTGCAAGGCTCCCGGAACCAATCAAGCCGTAACGGATCAGGCGGCCAGCACGGATCGCGCCGCGGCGTGCACGCCCTGCCGCAGGAGCGTCGCGAGATGGCCCTCCACCTGCTCGCGCCACACGTGGTCGGCGAGCAGCGCCTCAGGGAACAGGCCGGGCAGGGCGAACAGCGCCAGCGCGATGGTCGCGGCGTCCCGATCGCGGCCGGTGAGGGCCGCGGCGATCTCTTCGGCCCGGGGGTCGTCGAGGGTGAAGACCGAGCCGTCCTCGCGCCGGCCCAGGCAGAGACGCATCCAGGCGGCGACGGTGAGTGCGAAGGTGGTCGCGTCCCGCCCCGCGGCGCGCGCTTCCACCGCCGGCGTCAGAATGCGCTGAGGCAGCTTCTGGGTGGTGTCCATGGCGATCTGACGCGTGGCGTGCGCGATGGCGGGTTCCGCGAAGCGGCGGCAGATGCGATCGGCGTAGGCGGCGAAATCCACGCCGGGTACCGCCTCGAGCGTCTCCGCCGCCCGGTCCATGTGCCGGCGGACGAGTGCCGCCAGGAGCGGGTCCGCCATCACGTCGCGCACGTGGTCGAGCCCGGCCACCACGCCCAGACAGACCAGCAGCGTGTGCGCGCCGTTGATCATTCGCAGCTTCATCGTTTCGTAGGGACCCACGTCGCCGACCAGTGTCGCTCCGGCGGCACCCCAAACGGGCCGGCCGGCGGCGAAGCGATCCTCGATCACCCACTGCCAGAACGGCTCCGTCTCGACCGCCGCACGGTCTTCGCGGCCGATCAGGCGTGCGGCGTCGGCATAGGTCGCCTCCGTCGACGCCGGCGTGATGCGATCGACCATGGTCGAAGGAAAGGGGACCTCCGCCTCGATCCGCTTCGCCAGGCTCGCGTCGCGGTGCGCGGCGAATTCCAGCACCAGCCGGCGCAGCACCGCACCGTTGGCCGGCAGATTGTCGCACGAGAGAGGTGTGAAGGGCTTTATTTCGGCGGCGAAGCGGGCGGCCAGCCCTTCGACCAGCAAACCGACGGCGCCCGTCGGCGCGTGCGGGCGGGCCAGATCGGCGGCGACCGCCGGATGGCGCGCGTCCAGACCGCCGCCCCTCGGATCGAGGCCGTAGCCCTTCTCACTGATGGTCAGGCTGCAGATGCGCACCGCCGGATCGGCCAGCCGCGCGCGCACGATCCCCGGATCTTCGGGGGCCACGTGAACACGCGCGATACTGCCGATCACCCGGGCCCGTGTCGTCGTCCCCTCGCGCACGAGCAGCGTGTAGAGGCCGTTTTGCGGGTTGAGCCGGCGCGCCGCGTCGGGCCGGCGCAGGCTCACCCCCTCGATGCGCCAGTCTCCTCCCGCCCGTGCGATCGCCGTGTCGGTACAGACCGCCTGATGCGCCCGATGAAAGGCGCCGATGCCGAGATGGACGATGCCGGTCGCTACGCGCTCACGATCGTAGGCCGGCCGCTCCACCCCTTTCGGCAAATGGTCGAGATCGCATAGCCGGCCGGCCAGAATTGTGCCCTCCCGTGCCGAGCGCGCCTCACTTCAGCGGATCGTGCCCCCAGTTCATCAGCGAATAGCGCCAGCGTGTCTCCTCGACGTCACCGGAGGGTCGCTGCGCCAGATGCCGCCTGCAATAGCCGATCACCTTCTTCATGTGGGCATAATCGTCGTCGTCGTACTCGTCGACCCGGGTCCGCTTCAATTCGACGATCCGCCGGCCGGATTTGTGGCCGACGGCTTCGTTCTCGCCCTCGCGGGTCCAGCCGACCTCCTTGCTTTCTTCCGTCTCGAGCCACTCTTCGAGCTCTTTGGGCGCCATGTTGACGAGCTCGCCGAACGCCTGCCGGATCTCCTTCTTCTCGTCGTCGTCCACACCAGCCTCCCGATCCCGGTTGCCGTCGCGAGAGGCAACGGCCGCGTCCCTCGGCGGGTTGCGTGCGCCGCGTTCACGCCAGGGCGAGCTGAACCTTCATGGCCCGCTCGCGATTGCCGGCCTCGGCGAAGGCGTCGACCGCTTCGTCGAGTGCGAAGGTCCGGGTGATCAGGGGGCGGACGTCGATCCGGCGCTCGCGGATCAAGCGGGCCGCCAGGGCGAATTCCTCCTGGAAACGGAAGGTGCCGACCAGCCGCGTCTCCTTGCTCACCAGCAGGCTCAAGGGCACCTTCACGTCGCCGCCCAGACCCACCTGAACGACCGTGCCGCCCGGGCGCACCAGCCGGATCGCTTCGGCCAAGGCCGCCGCAGCACCCGAGCATTCGAAGGCGACGTCGAAGCATCCCTTGTCGGCGGCATAAGCTTCGAGGGCTTCGGCCTGCTCGCCCGCGCGAATCGTCCGTGTCGCACCGAACGCCCGGGCGGCGGCGAGCGGGGCCTCGATCAGGTCGGTCACGACGATCTCGAGCGCGCCCGCGTGCCGTGCGGCACCCGCGGTGAGCACGCCGATGGGCCCGGCGCCCGTGACGAGCACGCGACGGCCGGCGATGTCACCTGCCTGGCGCAGGGCGTGCAGGCAGACGGCGAGCGGCTCGGCGCAGGCTGCTTCACCGGCGCTCACCACGGTGCCGTTCTCGCCCGCCATCGGCTCGCATTGCGTCAGATCGGCGACGATCCGCTGACGGAACGCGCCCTGGCTGTGCGGCATGCGCATGGCGCTGCCGAAAAAGCGCATGTCGGTGCAATGGCGCTGCTCGCCGCGCCGGCAGAAGTGGCAGCGGCCGCACGCGCGACTGGGGTTGAGCGCCACCAGATCGCCCGCCGCGAGGCCGGGTCGGTCGGAGCGGGTGTCGGGACCGAAGGCCTCGATCCGCCCCGCCACCTCGTGGCCAAGGATCATCGGCTCGCGCAGCCGGACCACGCCGAATCCGCCCTCGTGATAATAGTGCAGATCGGAGCCGCAGATGCCGCCGGCTTCGAGCCGGACGGAGACCTGGCCCGGACCGGGCTCGTCGATCGGGACGGGCTCGACACGCAGATCGTGCGGCGCGTGCAGGCGTGCGGCCAGAACCGTCATCGGCGGATCCTCTCTTCTGGTTCGACGACGATCATCGAGCCCGCGGCTCGGCCGTTCGTCGATCGTCGTCCGTTCGTCGCCGCTCTCTCACCGTCGTCGTGCCAGGATCGTGGCGCCATCGGCGGCACCGGTGATCAGGAGCGCATCGGTCGAATCGAAGGAGAAGCGGCGTGCCTCGCCGAGGGTGTCGACGAACAGGCTCTCCTGGTTCATCAGCGCCTCGGGGCAGAGACGCCGGGTGAGGGCGATGCCGTCCTCGATCTCGAGGCGACCCTGCCCGGCCGTGTAACGTGTTGTGTAGCGATTGCAGCTCGCATCGCCCGAGAGCCGGCCGTCCTCGCCGAAATCCAGCGTCACGCGGGCGTAATCGATCATGCCCATGCCGGCGATGTCCTCGACCACCCAAGGGCCGCCGGTCAGTCGCCGGTGTGCGGCCGTGGCGTCGCCGGCTGCATCCGAACCGTGGGATCGGCTCTCGTCCCCGGTCCCGTTCGTCGCCAGGAAGGGGCGCGAGGTGTCGACGCTGGTGCAGACGCGCGACGGGGCGCCGCCGATCTCCACCGTCGCCCGGCCGCCCTTGTCCCAAAAGAGCATCGATCCGCCGGCCGCACCGTCGGTTCCGGCCTCGTACCGGGCGCCGGAGGCGGCCGGTACCTGACGCAGCGTGTGGCGTTTTCCGTCGATCGTCAGTTCGAGTTCTTCGCCCTCGAATCGCGCGTCGATCCGTTCGTCGCCGCAGAAATAGACCGTCTCGATGGTTCCGCCGGCCGGTGTCGGGGCGGTGGGCTGCGACGGCTCGGACGGTGCACCGGCACAGCCCGCGAGCAAGGCTGCGGCGAACGGCACGGCCCTGGCGTTGTCGAGGAGGGTCACGACGACAGTTCCCGCAAGGCCGGACGCAGGCGGCCGGCATGTTTCGCCAACAGCGACGACGCCCGCTGCATATCGGCGCCGGCCGCCACCAGAGCCGCCGTCGCGACGTGGCCGCCCGCGGCGTCGAGTGCCGAGCGCGCCGCGACCTCGTCGACCGGCACGATGCGCCTGAGCATCGCGGCGCGGCGGGCGGCCAGCTTGACGTTGGTCGATGCGATGGCGACCATCAGATTGGAATGGACCCGGCCCAGGCGGACCATGATCGCGGTGGAGAGAACGTTGAGCGCCGCCTTCTGCGCCGTTCCCGCGGCCATGCGCGTGGAGCCTGCGATCACCTCGGGACCGGTCTGCAGCAGGATCGGATGATCGGCGGCCGCCAGCAGGGGCGCCGCCGCATTGTTGGCGATGCCGACCACCAGCGCTCCCTTGCGTCGCGCCCGTTCGGCGGCACGCACGGTGAAGGGTGTGGCACCGCTGGCCGCCACGGCGACGACCACGTCGCCGCTGCCCACGCCGTGCATCGACACCGCCTCTTCGGCCGCCGCGGCATCGTCCTCGGCACCCTCCACCGAGCGGACGAGGGCACCTTCGCCGCCCGCCATCAGGTAGACGAGCCGGTCGTGCGGCCAGCCATAGGTCGGGAAGAGCTCGACGCCGTCCTGCACCGCCAGCCGACCCGAAGCCCCGGCACCGGCATAGACCAGCCGGCCGTTGCCGTCTTCCAGCACCTGCGCCGCCGCATCGGCGGAGGCGACGAGGGCAGGGCGGACGGCGTGCAGGGCGGCGATCGCCGCCAGTTGCCCCTCGACCAGCGAGGCGACGAGGTCGCCCGTGGGCCAGGTGTCGAGATCGGCGAAACGGGAAGCGACGTCTTCGGTGCGCATGATCGCGAACCTAGCCTCCGTACGGAGCTACGGCAATCGGCCACGTCGCGACCCCGCGCCACGTGACCGCGCGCGTTGCCCGGCGCGTGATTTTGCGCGACCTTCCGCGGATGGACCTTCGAGACGAGACCGCTCGCATGACGACACGACGGGGCTGCATCGACACACCGGATGGATGGATCGCCGGACGGATCGAATTCGAGGAGACGATCCATCGGATCGAGGGCGAGCCGGTCGATCAGCCGCAGGCACCTTACCTGGTTCCGGGCTTCGTCGATCTGCACGTCCATGGCGGCGGCGGTGCCGACATGATGAGTGGTGCGGAGGCGATCCGGCACGCCGCCCGGCTGCACGCCCGGCACGGAACCACCAGCCTGCTGGCCACCACGGTCACGGCACCGCTGGACCGGCTCGAGCAACTGCTGCGCGAGGCGTCGGCGGTGATCGGGGAAGAGCCCGTCGATCGCGCCGACGTGCCCGGCATCCATCTCGAGGGGCCCTTCGTCAATCCGGGCAAGCTCGGCGCACAGCCGCCCTTCGCCATACCGGCCGATGTCGACGTCATGCGGCGCTTCATGGCGGCGGCGCCGATCCGGGTGGTCACCGTGGCGCCCGAGTGCGATCCGGGCGGCCGGATGATCGACATGCTCCTCGGGGCCCGTATCGTGCCGCAGATCGCCCACAGCCTGTGCGATCACGCCATGGCGCGCGCCTGCATCGAGCGCGGTTGCGGCATCACGCATCTCTACAACGCCATGACCGGTCTCGATCATCGCTCACCCGGCATCGTCGGTGCGGCCCTGGCGTATGCCCGGCACGCCGAGATCATCCCCGATCTGATCCACGTCGCGGCCGATGCGATCCTGGCCGCCCGTCGGGCCATTCCCGATCTCTACGGCGTCACCGACGCCACCGCCGGTGCCGGCATGCCCGACGGCGCCTATCCCCTGGGCGCCCACATGGCGACGAAGAAGGACGGTGCCATGCGGCTGGCCGACGGTACGCTTGCCGGCTCGGCGCTGACGATGGATCAGGCGCTGCGCAATCTGGTGGCGATCGGTCTGCCGCTCGCCGAAGCGGTGCGGCGCCTGACCACGATCCCGGCCGAACGGCTCGGCCTCGCCGATCGCGGTGTCCTCGAGCCGGGCAGGCGGGCCGATCTGGTGGTGCTCGACCGGAACCTCTCGATCGAGAGCGTGCATGTGGCGGGGCGACGGATCGCGACCCGACCCCGTTCGACGACGCTTCAGACGTCGATGTCGTCGAACGAGGCGTAGTTCATGCGGTAGAGGCGGGCGTAGAGGCCGCCTCGGCGCATGAGTTGCGCGTGGCTGCCGTCCTCGATGATCCGCCCCTGCTGCAGCACGACGATGCGGTCGGCGTGGCGGATGGTGGCCAGCCTGTGGGCGATGACCAGAGCGGTGCGGCCTTCGAGCAGACGGGCCAGAGCGCGCTGGATCGAACGTTCGGTATAGCTGTCGATGCTGGCGGTCGCTTCGTCGAGGATCAGGATGCGGGCATCGGCGACCAGCGCCCGGGCGAAGCTGATCAACTGCCGCTGTCCCTGGCTCAGATTGCCGCCCTGCTGTTCGAGCAGGGTGGCGTAGCCGTCGGGCAGTGCCCGGATGAACGCATCGGCGCCGACCGCGCGTGCCGCGTCGATCACCTGCGCGTCGCTCGCGTCGGTGCGGGCGTAGCGGATGTTCTCGGCGATGGTGCCGGTGAAGAGGAAGGGGTCCTGCAGCACCATGGCGATGTGTCGGCCGAGGGACGCCTGGGTCAGATCGCGCACGTCCAGGCCACCCACCAGCACCCGGCCGTCCCAGACGTCGTAGAAACGGTGTGCCAGCGCCATGGTGCTCGATTTGCCCGAGCCGGTGGGCCCGACCAGCGCCACGGTCTGGCCCGGCTCGGCGCGAAAGCTCACGTTCTGCAGCACCGGCTGGCCGGCCAGATAGCCGAAGGTGACGTCCTCGAAGGCGACCGAGCCGTCGATCTCCGCCGGATCCAGGGCATCGGCCCTGTCCTGCACCGAGATCGGCACGTCTAGGACCTCGAAGATGCGCTGGCCCGATGCCATGGCCCGCTGCATGACGCTGTATTGCATGGTCAGAGAGCGGATCGGGTCGAAGAAGCGCTGCACGTAGAAGAGGAAGGCCACCATCACGCCGAGCTCGATGCGTCCGCCGAGCACGGCGGTGCCGCCGGCGACCACGACGATGCCCATGGCGGCACCGGTCAGGCCGTCGACGATCGGCACCATGATCTGCGCCAGCCACGTGCCCTGGAGTTGCGCATCGAGATTGTCGGCGGCCTTCTCCTCGAAAAGGGCGAGATTGACGTCCTCGCGACCCATGCCCTGGACCGTGCGCACGCCGTGGATGCCTTCGGCGAGCGCGCCGTTGAGGGTCGAGCTGGTGACGCGCGCCCGCAAGAACGCCTTGCGCGCCCTAGGCAGCCAGACGATCCGCACGGCGACCAGGATCGGCATCACCGAGAGCGTCAGCAGGCCGAGCCGCCAGTCCAGCACCAGCAGAACGACGGCGATGCCGACCAGCAGCACGAAATCACCGATGGCGAAGACCGACGTTTCGAGAAATTCCTGCAGGGCGTGGACGTCGCCCTGCAACCGGCTCATCAGCCGGCCGGTTTCGGTTTTGTCCATGAAGGCGAGCGAGACGCGCTGGAGATGCGCGAACATCGCCCGGCGCATGTCGATCAGCAGACGCTCGGCGATGCGCGAGACCAGCGTCTCCTGCACGAGGTTGGCGACGAAATTGAGGGAGGCGACGGCGAAGAAGGCGGCGATGCCGACGAGCAGCAGGCGCTCGGCAGGAATGCTCACATCGTCGATCGCGGCACCTGCCACCAAGGCGTTGTCGACCACCAACCGCAGCACCAGCGGGATGGCGATCTGGCTGGCGGTGAAGGCGAGCACGGCTGCCAGCGCCCAGACCAGCCGGCGGCGATAGGGCGCGACGAATAGCCAGAACCGGCGCAGGATGCGGCCGTCCAGCGAGGCGAAGATGGTCTCTTCGGTGTCGACCTGCGAGCCGACCACGGCACGCGGCGGGCGCGTCGCGCCACGCCGCACCGATGGATCGTCGATCACGCGGACGGCGCTCACGAGCGGTGCTCCGGTGTGCCGTCGGCAGTTGGCGTCTCGCCGTCGAGGCTCTGCAGGGCGAAGAGATCGGCATAACGCCCGCCCAGCGCCAGCAGCGCATCGTGGCTGCCGCGCTCGACGATCCGTCCGGCTTCGAGAAAGATGATCTCGTCGGCGTGCATCAGCGAGCCCAGCCTATGGGCGATGATGATCGTCGCCCGATCGGTGGTTTCCGCCCTGAGTGCTTCGCGGATCGCCCGCTCGGTGGCGGCATCGACGGCGGCGGTCGAATCGTCGAACACCAGCACGTGAGCGCCGAGCAGCACGCTCCGCGCGATCGACAGACGCTGGCGCTGGCCGCCCGAGAGCGACACGCCGCGCTCGCCGACCAGCGTTCCATAACCGGCCGGCAGCCCGGCGATATAGTCGTGCAGGCGGGCCACCTCGCTCGAATGGGTGATACCGGCCGGCTCCGCCCATGGATCGCCATAGGCGACATTGTTCTCGATCGAGGCGGTGAAGAGGAAGGTGTCCTGCTGGACGACGGAGACGGCGCGGCGCAGGGAGCGCAACGTCACGTCGCGTACGTCCTGCCCGTCGATGGTCACCCGTCCGGAGTCGACGTCGTAATAACGGGGGATGAGGTGGGCGATGGTCGACTTGCCGCTGCCGGGCGGTCCGACGATGCCGAGGGTGCGTCCGGCCCGGACCTCGAAATCGACGTCGTGCAGCGTCACCGGCGCCGGACGGTCGCCGGGTGGTGCGCCGGAATAGCTGAACGAGACGTTCTCGAAACGGACCACCGCATCGCCGATCTCGAGGTCCGCGGCACCCGGCCGGTCGGCGATGGCGGGCTCACGGTCGAGCACCTCAAACAGCCGTGCGCCGCACATCGAGGCGCGGGCGAAGGCGTTGACGGTCATGCCGAGCTGCCGCACCGGCATCTGCAGGATCGCCATGAACGCCAGATATTCGGTCAGCGTGCCGACGCTCATGGAACCGTCGAGGACCTTCGTTCCACCGATCCAGAGCACCAGCCCCATGGCGATGAAGAAGGCGTAGGTCATCGCCACCGCGTTGCGCACGCGTATGTCGATACGGCGGTCGGCCAGAGCGAGGGTGTGGCGGCTCACCTCTTCGAACTTGGCGAGCTCGAACGGTTGCGCGGCGAAGGCCCGGACGACACGGATGCCCGAGAGGTTCTCCTCCATCACCCGCGTCAGCACGCCCAGCTTCTCCTGCAACGCCAGCCAGCTCGCCCTGAGCCGCAGGCGTGCGACGACCGAGCGCCAGCCGGCGAAGGGCACGAAACTCAGCGCCACCAGGCCCAGGAGCGCGTCCTGGCGCAACAGCAGGAAGGCGCCCGCGCCGAGCAGCACGAGGATGAGCACGAGCCGCATGAAACCGGCATTGACGACGGTGCGCACACCTTCGATGTCGAGCATGCCGCGGGTGATGAGCTCGCCCGTGTGCACCGAATCGTGAAAGCCGAAGCTCAGTTGCTGCAGCTTGGCATAGTAGGCCATGCGCAGATCGTAGGCGATGCGCTGACCGACGGCCTCGCCCTGGTAGTTGTGCCACATGGTGAACAGGCCGCGCAGCAGGCTCGCGGCGAGCAGCAGGGCGGCCGTCTGCCAGAGCGCGCCACGCGCTACGGCGTTCTCGCCCGCCCCGATCAGCCCCTGCGCCGAATCGACGGCACTGCCCAGAAAGCGGGGGATCGTCAGTTGGAAGACGGCGGCGACGACCACCGTCGCCAAGGCGACCGCCATGCCGCGCTTGTGCAGCAGGGCCATGCGCAGGATGCGCCGGAGCGTCTCGAGGTCGGACAAGTCCACACCGACACGCTCGGGCGGGGCGGAGGACGAGAGAATGGATTTGCTCGCGTGCACGGCTATCTCTTGGGGGGACTATCGGGCGCATGGGACGATCGATCGGCCGCAACGACGAGATGTACCATGGAAGCACCGATGCCGCCAGCCGGCGGGTGACCGTGCGGACGGATTGGAATGACGCATTGGACCGAGCGCACGAAAGGAACGCTGCTCCGACACGCGGCGATCTCCCATCGCGGATGCTGCGGGACGTGGCGGAGGTCGCGGCGCAGCGCGATGTCGACCGCTACATGGCGGTGGCGACGGTGCCGGGCATCTCCCGCGCGTTTCGACAGTGCTCGTTTGCGCTGATCGTCCTGCACCACGAACTGATGCGCATTCCCGCCATGGTCAGCGAGCCGATGCTCGGAACGATCAGGCTGCAATGGTGGCGCGAGCGCGTCGCCGAGGGGCCGGCGGCACAACCCGACGGGCCGGAAGCGCTGCAGGCGATCCGATCGGCGATCGCGCGCCACGGCATGGATCCGGCACGGGCGGGGGCGCTCGTCGATGCGGTGGAGCCCTTGTTCGAGGCGCAGGCGGCCGGTGATCGCGGTGGCGTGCACGAGCGGCTGGCCGAAGCCTCGGGCGTGCTGCAACGAAGCATCGCGCGACTGGCGGGCGTCGACGATGGGCGGATGCTGGAGCGCGCCGCGGCGGTGGGGCGCGCCTACCGTCTGGCGTGGCTCGACGGTGCCGACGCCGCACGCCGCGAACTCTCCTTCGCGCGCGCCGGTGACCGGCCGCAACACCGAGCGATGCCCGCCTTCACCTTGGCCCTGGTGACCGAGCACCGCCTGGCACACGCCGACCGGCCACCATCCGCCGGCCTGCCGTTCCGTATCGCGTTGGCGGGATTGCGCCGGCGCTTCTGAACGACGGGCGAGCGTGCATTCTTGAAAAACCACAAGGGTAGCTGTGAAGTTCACGAACTCGCGATCAAGGTGAACCCCCGCAGCGCCCGACGCGTAGTAACCGCAGGTGACACGCTACGGTCGATCGGCCGTGGCGCGATCACCGGTCACAACGAACAGAGGATTTGCAGGCACATGCATGAAGAACAGAAAGTTCTGGAGGCGCGCCGCCGGTTCTTGCGTATGGGTGCGGCGTTCAGTTTGGGAAGTCTGACGACGGCGGCCATGGCTTCCGGTACCGCCAGGGCGCAGGATACGGACGCCCCGGATGCGACAGCGGCGCCCGCAATCACCGATGCCGACATTCTCAATTTCGCGCTCAATCTCGAATATGTCGAAGCGGAATATTACCTTCGCGCCGTCACAGGCTCGGGGCTGCCGAAGGATCTGACCGACGGGCAGGGAACGCCGGGTCCGGTGGCCGGCGGCAGCCGCGTGCACTTCGCCACCAAGCTCGGCCGGCTCTATGCCGAGGAGATCGCGGCTGACGAGCTGGCGCATGTGAGGGCGTTGCGTGCGGCGCTGGGTAATCGAGCGGTGGCGCGTCCGTCGATCGACCTGATGCAGAGCTTCACCGCGGCGGCGCAAGCCGCAGGCGTAGTCTCCGCGGGACGGACCTTCGACCCGTTCGCCAGCGAGACCGGCTTTCTCCTCGGTGCCTTCATCTTCGAAGACGTCGGCGTGACGGCCTACAAGGGTGCGGCTCCGCTCGTCCAGGACAAGGCCATACTGGAAGCGGCGGCAGGCTTCCTCGCCGTTGAGGCGTATCATGCAGGCCTGGTGCGGACCGTGCTCTACGCCCGCAACTTCCGTGGTGCGGCCAAGATGATCTCCGATGCTCGTGATTCTCTCGACGGGCCGGGTGACAAGGATCAAGGCATCGGCACGGCCGACAAGGCGAACATCGTGCCGACGGACAATAACGGCCTCGCGTTCAGCCGCACACCCGCCGAGGTTCTCAACATCGTGTACCTGAACCCGAACGGCCAGCCGGGCGGGTTTTTCCCGCACGGCTTCAACGGTACCATCGCCTGAGAAGCAGAGCTCGACAGCGAAGGAGCCATCTTCCGTCATCGGTCCGAAGATGGCTCCCTCGCTTCGAGAACGAAGGTTTCCCAAGCCCACCCGTTGCCGTGTGGAGTCGGCAACGGGGTGGAAACTGCCGGCGTTGCAAGACAGCCGCGTGCCGCATACATGGAGGGCGCAAGGTCGGTTCTTGGGAACGAAACGCATGCAGGTGTCCATCCATCGATTGGCCGGGGTCGCCGCGGAAACGATCGCGAGCCGGCGGGCCGAGCTCGATCGGTTGAACGAGGCGGTCGGCGATGGGGACCACGGCACCAATCTCGCGCGTGGCTTGTCGGATTTCGTGAGCACTCCGGTGCCGGCGGGCGAGACGCAGGTGGCGGCGCTGCGGCGCCTGGCGGAGACCCTGCGGTCGACGACGGGCGGTACCGGCGGTGCCGCCTATGCCGGGCTATTCGAGGGGATGGCAGACGCCGCGACGTACGATTCGATCGGTCCGGACGATCTTGTGCCCATGCTGCGGGCCGGCATCGAGCGCGTGGCGCGCGAAGGCGGGATCGAGCGGGGACAGAAGACGTTGCTCGACGTCCTCGGTCCGTTGGCCGACCGGCTGCAGCACGTGGCGCCGGACGGCGTCGTGAAACGGCCCGCGGGCCGCGGCGGTCTGGACGATCTCGTCGTGGCGACGGTCGCGCACGCCCTGCATCGCACGACCTATCTGGAGCGGCCCGGCCATCCTGCGAGCGTCGGCCACATCGATGCGGGTGCATGTTCGGCGGCACTCGTCATCGGCGCCGTCGTGGGGGCACTGACCCGACGGGACTGAGAGGGGACGGCGCCGCGCTCGACCGAATGTCAGCACCGCTAGAGATCCAAAGAAAAACCGATAAGCATCGTTATGACAAATTGCAGATCGACGGTGCTCGGCGAGTTTCAGCCCGTCCCGTGAACCGACAGCGCCAGGCCGAACATCAGGGCGATGATCCCGCCGGCCAGCAGGAAGCCGAAGATCCAGCTCCACGGCCGATAGTCCGGATCGGTCTTCTCGCGATCGTCCGAGATCATGGCGGGTGCTCCATCAGTTCGACATCAGTCGCGGCAGCACGAGCGCGATGTCGGGAAAGATCATCACCAGCGCCAGGCCGATCACCTGCAGGGCGATGAACGGCAGCATGGCGACGAAGATCTCCTGCAGCTTGACGTCGGGTGGCGCGACGCTCTTGAGCCAGAAGCAGGCCGGACCGAACGGCGGCGAGAGAAAATAGATCTGCATGTTCATCACGAACAGGACGCCGAACCACAAGGCTGCCGTGCCGGGCTCGAGGCCTAGAGCCGGAGCGAGTTCGACCACCACCGGCGCGAAGATGGGCACGGTGATGAAGACGATGGCGATCCACTCCATGAAGGTGCCGAGCACCATCAGCACCGCCATCATCAGGAAGATCACCACCAAGGGCGGCACGTCGAGACCGGTGAAGAGCTCGCGCATGAAGCTGGCGCCGCCGATCACGTTGTAGATGCCGACCAGGCTCACGGCACCCAGCACCAGCCAGATGATCGTGCCGACCGTGACCGTGGTGCGCATCAGACTCTCGACCATCATGTTCCAGGTCAGCTTGCCGCGGATCAGGGCCACGATGCAGGCGCCGATCACGCCCACGCCGGCCGCTTCGGTCACGGAGGCGATGCCGGCATAGATGCTGCCCATCACCATGCCGATGACGAGCAGCGCCATGAAGACGGCGAGAAGACGATTGCCGCCGATCTCCACACCCTGGCCCGCCGCGGTGCGCTCCGACGCCGTGGGCGCCAGATGCGGCCTCAGGCGGCAGATCACCAGAATGTAGACGATGTAGAGGCCGGCATAGAGTGCGCCCGGGAGAATGCCGGCCAAAAACAGCTCGCCGATCGGCACCTGGGCCGCGAGCGCGTAGACGATCATGATGATCGAGGGCGGGATCAGCGTCGCCAGCGAGCCGGCGGCGCAGATGGTGCCCATCGCCAGCTTGCGGTCGTAGCCCAGCCGGATCATTTGCGGCAGCGCCACGAGCCCGAGCATGACGATCTCGCCGCCCATGATCCCGGTCATCGCGGCCAGCACCACGGCGACCACGGTCGTCTGCACCGCCACGCCGCCTCTCAGATTGCCGGCGAAGATCGACATCGCATCGAACAGGTCCTGTGCCACGCCGGAACGTTCGAGAATGCAGCTCATCAGGACGAAGAGCGGTACGGCCACCAGGGTGTAGTGCTCGAGCAGACCGAACACGTTGGACGAGACGAGAAAGAGCCCGCGCGGACCGAAATAGAGAACGGCACAGAGGATCGAGACCGACAGCGTGGCGACGCCGAGCGGCATGCCGGTGAGCATGAAGATCAGCAGCAGGGCGACGATGGCGAGCGTCACCCAGCCGATGCCGATCGAGCGGATGTCGATCGCCTGACCGAAACCGCCGATCGGCTCGAGCGGCGCGAACAGCATCCAGAAGAGACCGGTCAGGACGTTCTCACCCAGATAATGCTCGAGCACGAGGACCAGCATCCGGACGAGCAGCAGAGCCGAAATCGCCAGCACGATGTTGCGGGCGAGGCTGCTGCGAACGTCGTCGAGCAGGTTCGATGCGAGTTGCACCGCATAGAGCAGCGCGCCGGTGAAGAGGCCGACCTTCAGCATCATCGGCATGGGCGAGTTGAAGCCGCTGCCCGTGCGCTGCACCAGATCGACCGACTGAAGCGCCGGCTCGAGCGTCGATTCGAGCAGGATGTAGATCGCCAGCAGGCCCACCACGTCGGCGGTGAGGTCGAGCCAGCGGCGCAGCGTCGGCGGCGCCAGATCGGTGACGACGGTGATCGCGATGTGCCGGCGATAGAGCGTGATGTAGCCGGCCGAGAGCACCCAGGCCATGGCGCACAGCGTCATGACCATTTCGTAGGACCACTGGCTGGGCGCGACGAAGACGTAACGCATGACCACCTCGTAGACGGTGATCAGGGCGCAGAGCAGATAGAGCGGCCCGAGCGAATGGCCGAGAAAGCGGCTGACATGGGCGATGCCGGCACGCATCCGGGCGACGGCGGGCGGATGCGCAGGCGGATCGATCGGCATGGAGCGCCCGGTCTGATCGGCGAATGTATCGGTGGGCTGCGCCATGCGTTCGTTCCGCTGCACGTTCTTTGTTCGGATGGCTCGGATGGCGGTCCCGATCGCCCGGGCCGAACCCTCGGGGACCGGGACCGTCCCAGAGCCCTTATTCGTTCTTCATCGCACCATACTGGCGCAGGAAGTTCGCCTGGACGTCATAGGCTTCCTGGGCCAGCGGCGAGAGCTTGGCGTAGTCCTTCCAGACCTCCGCGGCGATCGCGCGGAAGGCGTCGCGGTCCTCCTGGCTCCAGTCGATCACCTCCTCGACGTCACCCTCGCCCGCCTTGTCGCGCGCGACGAGCTCACGATCGAGCAGATCGGCATGGCGGCGCAGATCCGGCAGCGCCGCGGCGTACCATGTCTCGATCATGGCCTTCTGTGCGTCGCTGAAGCCGTTCCAGACGTCGATGTTGAAGGCCAGATGCAGGATCGCCTGGCTGTGGATGCCCGGAAAGATCGGATAGGGCGCGACCTTGTGCAGGCCGGTCGAATCGTTGTTGATGTAGGCGCTGGCGTCGGCCGCATCGATGATGCCCTTTTCCAGCGACGTGTAGACCTCGGAGAACGGGATCGGCACCGAGACGGCCCCTGCCCGGCTGAAGAGCTCCGCCGGCAGTCCTTCGGGCGCGCGGATCTTCAGGCCTTCGAGATCCTTGTAGCCGCGGATGGGAACCTTGGACGGCAGGGATTCGCGGGTGTAGGGGCCGCAGCCGACGACGTGCACGGTGCCGTTGGCATATTGATCGTGCAGCTTCTGCAGGAACTCCCTGCCGCCCGCGTTGAAGCACATGATCTGGCCCTGGTCGGCATTGTCGTAGGCGCCGACCATGTCGGCGAACATGCCGTAGGCGGGATCCTTGCCGGTGAAGCGCGAGACCGCTTCGTGCATGCCGTCGAGAATGCCCACCGACACGGCATCGAGGGTCTCGGCCTGCGGCACCACCGAGCCGATCGGCAGAAGCTCCAGCTCGATCTCGCCTTCGGACATGGCCGTAAGCCTCGGCACCCACTCCTTCTGCAGATATTGCAGCGTGAAATCGCCGGCGTTCTGGCTCGTCTGCAGGCGGTAGACCTTCGCATCGGCGCTGCCGGCGAGCGACAGGGCCAGGGCAAGGGCGCCGAGACAGGTCGTTTTCAGCAGGTGTTTCATGCAGTTGCTCCCTCGGGTTCGGTTTTTGCGTAAGGGCTGTTCGGATGAACGTATCGGCGCGGCATCCTAACGGTCAGCGCCAGCAGACGAAAGGACTGGGTCTTGCCGTGGCCGTCCAGATTGAGCGCCGTATTGACGCCGCCTTCGAGCACGTCGTCGATCACGAAATTGAACGCGTGCAACAGCGGCAGGTCGTGACGCACCACGCCGGTCGCGCCCCGGTGGCGAAAGAGGTCGTGCACCCGCTCGGCCGTGACCTGCTCGGCCAGCAGCGGCCACGCCTCGGCACGATAGGGGATGAGGCTGATGTTGAGCCGGTTGCCCTTGTCCCCGGCACGTCCGTGCGCCACCTCGTGCAGCGGTATGGTGATCCGTTCCTCGCTCAATTCGCCAGCTCCCGTGCGGCGGCGCAATGCACCTTCGCCTCGATCGCCGCCCGGTCGACCAGATAGGAGCGGGTGACGATCCGTCTGGTCGTTCGCCAGCGTGCACCGCCGGTGCCGGCCGGACCGCAACAGAGCAGCGCCAGGACCTCACGCGCCGCCTGATCGACCGTATCGGCATCGGCACCGGCGGCGGCGAGGCGAATGCGGATGTCGTGCGGCTCGTTGCCGGCGAAGGCGCGGGCCAGGGCGCCGTCGTCGCTGTCGTGCACGCTGTCGACGCCGATGAGGTCGATGCGCAGACGCACCTGCAGGCCGCGCATGGCGATCCGGCGGCGGAGCACGTCGACGGCGGCGCGCGCCCGGGCGAGCGCGTTGGGGCCGGCCACGGAGACCTCGCCCTCGCCGAGAAAGCCGCCCTCGAACGAGGCGGTGACCTTGAGCCGGGCCGGACGCGGCGCACCCCGCATGCCACGAACGCGCACCCGGTCCGGGCCTTCCTGATCGAGCTCGATGCCGGTCATGTCGAGCACCAGATCGGGCGTGACGTAGGCCGCCGGATCGTGCACCTCGTAGAGCAATTGCTCCTTGACCGAGCGGAGATCGACCGCGCCGCCGGTATCGTCCGCTTTGGTCACCAACAAGGAACCGTCGGCGCCGATCTCGGCGATCGGAAAGCCGATATTGGCCGGGTCGGGAACGTCCTTGTAACCGGGATCGAAGAACACGCCGCCGGCGAGTTGCGCGCCGCACTCGAGCAGATGGCCGGCGGTGGTGGCCGCGGCGAGACGGGTCCAGTCGTCCTGGTCCCAACCGAAGTGATGCACGACCGGTGCCACCACCAGCGACGGATCGCCGGTGCGGCCGGTGACCACCACGTCGGCGCCCATGCGCAGGGCTTCGACGAGCGGTGTCGCGTCGAGATAGGCGTTGGCCGCGACCAGGGCGCCGTCGGCCACGTCGATACCGGCATCGGCCTCGTAGACCTCGAGATCGTCGGCGGCCATCAGGTGGCGGACGTCGTCACCCTCGACGAAGGCGATCCGCGTTCCCGCTAGTCCCTGCCGGTTGGCGAGCCGGGCGATGCATCGGGCGGCACCCTCGGGGTTGGCGCCGCCGAAATTGCCGATGATCCTGATGCCGCCCTCGATGCAATCGGCGAGCACCGGTTCCAGCAGGCGCTCGAGCATCGGCTCGTAGCCGCGCTCTGGATCGCGCTGCCGCTCGAGTTGCGCCAGGGCCACCGTCCGCTCGCCCAGCACCTCGAAAAAGAGAGCGGCGGGCAAACCCCGTGCGCGCAACGTGCGCACCACCGGCACGGGCGCATCGACACGATCGCCGGAAAAGCCGGCACCGTTGCCGACCAGAAAGAGCCCTGCGTCCACCGCGACGATTTCCTCCGCAGCTTGCATGCAAGCGTGTGCACGGCCTAGGCGACATCGATCCGCCGGTCAAGGGCGCGTGGCCGGCGGGCCGGTTGCGTGCCGGACGCGGCGGTCATAGGCTGCCCGCGATCGTCGAGGGTGCCGCATCGTCGCCGCGCGACGAGAGACGGGCAGCAACGTGCGTAGGGGTGTCGCATCGATGAACATCTGCATGATCGGTCACGGCATGATGGGGGTCTGGCACAGCCAGGCGCTCGCCGGGGCGACGGGCGCCGTGCTTCACACCGTCGTCGGCCGGCGCGCCGGGCCGACCGCCGCCTTCGCCGAGCGCTTCGGCTATCGCCGCTGGACCGTCGATCTCGACGAGGCGCTGAGCGACGCTGCGATCGACGCCGTAATCGTCGCCAGTCCGAGCCAGCAGCACGTCGATCATGCGCTCCGGGCGATCGGCGCCGGCAAGCACGTCCTGGTGGAAATCCCGCTCGGCATGAGCCTGGGCGGCGTCGACCGGGTGCTCGCCGCAGCCGTCGGGTCGACCAGGACGCTGGGCATGGTGCACCCGATGCGTGCGCGCCCGGAGATGGTCGCCCTGCACGAGCGTGTCGCGCGCGGCGAGGAACGCGTGCACATGGTCGAGGGACGCTTCTTCATCCACCGGCTCGAGAATGTCGGCGCCACCGGCTATCGGCGTTCCTGGACGGACAACGCCCTTTGGCATCACGCGGCACACCTGGTCGATTTCGCCGTATGGATGCTGGGCGAGGATCTCGGGCGGGTCGAGGGCTGGATGGGACCGGTCGACGAGCGCACAGGCATCCCGATGACGACCCACATCCGTGCCGAGCGGCCGGACGGCGCCATGACGAGCTGTCTCCTGACCTATTACGGCCGCGAATTCGTCAACCAGACCACGGTGGCGACCGATCGGGACAGCTATTGTGTCGATACCCGCAACGCCCGGATGGTCACCGGCAGCGACACGATCGCCCTTGCGAGCGAAGCGGACAATGTCGCCATTCTCACCCGCGATTTCGTCACGGCGGCACGCGACGGCCGTCCGCCGATGGTGCCGATCGCCGCGGTGCGTCCGGCCATGGCCATTCTCGAGACCGTCCAGCGCCAGTGGGACGAGCGTTACGGCGCGGTGCAGCTTCCGGGCCGCCCCGACGACGCCTGACGACGACGCTCAGAACCGGTCGATCGTCGGCTCGAAGATGCCGGCGGCCGAAAAACCGCCGTCCACGGCGACGATCTGACCCGTGATGTAGCCCGAGCGCCCCGGGTCGAGCAGGAAGAGCGCGAGCTCGGCGATCTCCTCCGGCCGACCGTAGCGCGCCATCGGCACCGTTCGCGCCCATGCCGCCTTGACCGCGTCGCTGTGCATCGCCTGCGCCATCGGCGTCGCGATCGGACCCGGTGCGATCGCGTTGACGCGGATGCCCAAGGGCGCCCATTCCGTCGCCAGCACCCGCGTCATCGTGTCGATCCCGCCTTTCGAGGCGCCGTAGGCCACGCGGTTCATGTTGCCCGACTGACCCGAGATCGAGCTGATGTTGACGATCGAGCCCCCCTCGCCGCCTCGCCTCCCGATGGCGCGCGCCGCCGCGCGGGCGACGATGAAACTGCCCAGGAGATTGATCTCCAGCACCCGGCGGAATTCGGCGACCGGCGTCTCCAGGGCCGGATAGTTGCGGCCGATGCCGGCCGAATTGACGACACCGGTCACCGCACCGCACTGCTCCAAACAGCGCTCGACCGCCGCCTCGTCGGTGACGTCGAGCCGCTCGAAGCGCAGCTCGCCCGCGTGCGCCTCGAGTTCGTTCGCAAAGCGGTCGAGGCTGTCATGATCGAGGTCGGCCACGACGGCCCGCCAGCCCTGCCGCAGCACGGCCCCGACGATGGCCCGACCGATGCCCGAGGCACCGCCGGTGACGAGAATGCTCGGTTTTTCAGCCACGGCTCCCGTCCCTCGCGAGCGTCGGGCCTCCGCGCGCTTCGAGTTCGGCCCGGATGTCCTTCTTCGTGATCTTGCCGTAGGCGGATTTCGGCAGGGCCGACCAGAAGAAGATGCGCCGCGGCACCTTGTAGCGCGCGATCCTGTCGCCCAGCCATGCCGCGAGCTCGCCCTCCTCCATGCTCGTGCCGTCACGCAGCACGCACACCGCGACACCGACCTCGCCCCAGTGCGGATCCGGCACGCCCAGAACCGCCACTTCGGCCACCGCCTCGTGCTGCAGGATCTTCTCCTCGATCTCACGCGGATGGACGTTGGAGCCGCCGGAGATGAACATGTCCGAACGACGGCCGGTGATGTAGACGAAGCCCTCGGCGTCCCGATGGCCGAGATCGCCGGTGCGGAACCAGCCGTCGCGGAACGCATCGGCATTGGCCTTCGGATTGTCGTAATAGCCGGCGAAGACGGCTGGTCCGCAGACACAGATTTCGCCGGTGGCGCCGGCTGCAAGTTCCGCGCCGTCCGCATCCTGGATGGAGACCTGCATGCCGGTGCGCTCGAGGCCGCAGGTGCCGATACGGGCTTCGGGTCCATCCCCGGCGTCGTGCAGGCCCGGCGGCAGCACGGTGATGGCGCCGGTCACTTCACCCAGTCCGAAATACTGTACCAGCACGGGACCCAGCTTGGCCAGCGCGCGCTTCTGATCGGCCCGGTACATTGGCGCGCCGGCATAGATGACGTGGCGCAGCGAGCCGTGATCGTGCGCGTCGACCGACGGGTGCTCGACCAGTGTCTTGAGGATGGTCGGCACCGTGAAGAGGTTGGTGATGCGCCAGCGCTCGACCAGCGCCCAGGCTTCGCCCGGATCCAGCCGCTCGCCGGCCGGAAGGACGGTCTTCGCACCGGCCGCCGTCTGCACGAGCTGATGGATGCCCGCACCGTGCGACAAGGGCGCCACCACCAGCGACGCGTCGTTCTCGCCCGTGCCCGGCATCAGGTCGCAGAGATGGTTGGTGACGACGAAGGCCATCTGGCCGTGAGTCAGCACCGCCGCCTTCGGCCGGCCGGTGGTCCCCGAGGTGAAGAAGAACCAGCAGGGATCGTCATAGTCGACCGATGCCGTCGGCCCCTCGCCCGCTCGCGGCCCCACACTTGCGATCTGCCGTTCGATCAGACCGTCGCAATCCTCGGCGAAGTCGCATGGGCCGATGGCGAGTGTGGTGGCGGCGCCGACCGCTCGTGCGTGTTCGGGAAAATCCCGGTGGCAGATCATCGTCGTGGCGCCGGCCGCACGGGCCAGATCGGCCACCTCGGCGGCGGTCTGGCGGAAGTTGGTCGGAACCCAGACGGCGCCCAGACGAAAGCAGGCGAACATCGATTCGAACATCTGGTTGCAATTTTTCGACTGAACCAGAACCCGGGCACCCTTGCGCACGCCGTGATCCGCCAGCACGGCCGCGAACGCGTCCACCCGCCGATCGATCTCGTGCCACGTCCACTGCCGCTCGCCCCAGACCAGACCCACGCGATCGCCCTGACGCCGCGCCGCCCGCCTGAGGAAATAGGAGAGGTTCATGACCCGCCGGGAGACGGGCGTCACGCCACCTGTGGGCGTCATCACGCGGTGCACGCCGATGGGCCGGCGATCATCGGCGCCTCTCGAGGATCGAGACGTAATTGGCGACCGCCGCACCACCCATGTTAAACACACCCGCCAGCGTGGAACCCGGAATCTGCATGGCGCCCGCCTCGCCCATCAATTGCATGCAGGCGAGAACGTGCATCGAGACGCCGGTGGCGCCGACCGGATGGCCCTTGGCCTTGAGCCCGCCCGAAGCGTTGACGGGCAGCCTGCCGCCCTTCTCGGCCAGGCCCTCGCGCACCACACGATGGCCCTGCCCCGGCGCGGCGAGCCCCATCGCCTCGTACTCGATCAGCTCGGCGATGGTGAAGCAGTCGTGTGTCTCGACGAGATCGAGATCGTCGAGCGTGATACCGGCCTCGGCGCGCGCCTCCTCCCACGCCTTGCGTGCACCGGCGAACGCCGTCGGGTCGCGCCGGGACAGTGCGAAGACGTCGTTCACCTGTCGGCGCGCACGCAGGCCGATCGCACGATCGAGAGTCGAAGCCGTCTCGGCGTCGGCCACCACCAGAGCCGCGGCGCCGTCGCTGATCAGCGAGCAGTCGGTGCGCCGGAGCGGCGGCGCGACATAGGGGTTCCTGTCGGAGACGGTGTTGCAGAAGGCGAACCCCAGATCCTTGCGCATCTGGGCGAACGGGTTGGCGACGCCGTTGGCGTGGTTCTTGGCGGCGAT
>JAGREO010000260.1 GCA_020446525.1 Geminicoccaceae bacterium
GCGCGGACGCTCATGCCGAGGCGCCATCGCCGTCGAAAGGCGGTGCAGTACGAAGCCGGATCCGGTGCGAGCGGGCTTCGCTGCGAGCGGACGTTGCTGCGGGTTCGATCGGCTCGGGTCGCGAATGCCGTTCACACCAGAGCCCGGCCGTCGAGGGTGCGCGCGAGAGGGGGCGGAGGTGCGCGCGAGAGGGGGCGGAGGTATGGCCCGCCGGGTTCAGACGACCCCGCTCATCCGGAACACCTCCTGCACCCATTCCCGGAATGCGACGATACGGGCCGGTACGTTGCGGCGTTCGGCATGGAGCAGCGAGAGTTGCATCGGTGGCGGGATCAGATCCGGGAGTATCCGTACCAGCTCGCCGCTCTCGAGCAGATCGCGCACGTCGAAAGCGGGAAGCTGAATCAGACCGAGACCGGACCGTGCGGCGGCAATGTAGCTTTCCGCGTTGTTGACCGTCACGCGGCTGCGCATCCGGACCTCGGCCGCCCCGCTCGGGGTCCGGTAGGTGAACGCCGGCGGTCCGGCAGGCAGTGTCGCGCCGTAATGGACCATCAGATGAGCCGAGAGGTCCGACGGCTGTTTCGGCACCCCGTGACGGTCGAGATAGCCGGGGCTGGCACAAGTGATCACTTCGAGATCGCCGAGCTTGCGGCAGATGATGTCGGCGTCGTGCAGGGTGCCGACGCGGATCAGGCAGTCGATGCCTTCGGATATGAGATCGATCTTCCGGTCGGTGGTGCCGACCTCGATCTCGAGCCCGGGGTTTTCCTCGAGCAGTGCGGGCAGCGCCGGGATGACGATGCGGCGGCCGATCCGGCTGGGCATGTCCACCCGCAGCCTGCCGTGAAACCGTGCCACACGCCGGCGGAACATCTGGTCCGTCTCGTGAACGGCATCGACGATCTCGCGTGCCGTGCCGAGGAACCGGCCGCCCTCGTCGGTCGGAACCATCTGCCGGGTCGAACGGCGCAGGAGCTGGGTCCCGACCCGGTCCTCCAGTGCCTGGATCACCGTCGAGACCGTCGAACGCGGCATACCGAGCGCGGCGGCGGCGCGGGTGAAGTTCCCGCTCTCCATCACCTGGATGAAGACCTCCATCTCCCGAATGCGATCCATGACGCCATTGGTCGCTTCGCTCGACGGGTCATGTCAAGTTTCGTCCGATTATCCGAACGATGCCCGCTCCCAGATTGCGCACGAGCAGGCCGCGTCGCGGCCGCCCAGAGACTGCGGAAAGGGAGTTGCCAATGTCCAGGACATCGATCGAGGGTCGAAACGTTCTCGTCACCGGCGGGGCCAAGAACCTCGGAGGGCTGATCTCGCGCGACCTCGCGGAGCGCGGCGCCGCGGGGATCGCGATCCATCACCACGACGAGAAGAGCCGCGACGCGGCCGCGGAGACCGCCGGGGCCGTGGAGGCCGCCGGCGCGAAGGCCGTCATCCTGTCGGGTGATCTGACCACCGACGCGGCGAACGCCAGGCTCTTCGCGGAAGCGAAGGCCGCACTCGGCCGCATCGACGTGGCGATCAACACGGTGGGCGAAGTCCTGCGCAAGCCGATCGCCGAAACGACCGAAGAAGAATTCGATCGTATGAGCGACATCAACAGCAAAGCCGCCTACTTCTTCATCAAGCAGGCGGGTAAGCACCTTGCAGACGAGGGCAACCTGCTGACCATCGTCACTTCGCTCCTGGGCGCATTCGCCCCGGGCTATTCGACCTATGGCGGCGGCAAGGCGCCGGTGGAACATTACACGCGTGCGGCTGCCAAGGAGTTCGGCGACCGCGGCATCTCGGTCAACGCCATCGGCCCGGGTCCGATGGATACCCCGTTCTTCTACGGTCAGGAGACCGAAGAAACCGCGGCGTTCCACAAATCGATGACGTCCCTGTCGAGGTTTTCCTCGACGGGCCTGACCGACATCGAGAACATCGCGCCCTTCGTCCGCTTCATCGTCACCGAGGGCTGGTGGATGACCGGTCAGACGATCCTCGTCAACGGCGGCTACACCACCAAGTAGCACGCGAGACCAGGGACCGTGGCCACCGGAGTGCCCGGGCCATCGGAGAGCCCGGGCCGCGGGAGGAATCACGGGGACATGATATACGATTGCCTTCGCCTCCCGCACCGGCTATCCAAAGGCCATGTCCCGTCTCGCTCGCATCGTGGCGCCCGGTCTGCCGCATCACGTCACCCAGCGCGGCAACCGGCGGCAGCCGACGTTCTTCTGCGACGACGACTACGAATTCTACCGCATGCTGCTGGTCGAGCAGGCACGCGCCCGGGGTGTCGCGGTCTGGGCCTGGTGCCTGATGCCCGACCACGTCCACCTCGTCCTCGTGCCCGACCGCATCACGGCGCTCGCCGACACCCTGCGCGAGACCCACCGCCGTTACACCCGCCACGTCAACGCGCGCGAAGGCTGGAGGGGCTTTCTCTGGCAGGGCCGCTTCGCCTCGACGGTGCTGGACGAGCGCCACCTGCTCGCCGCCGCCCGTCATGTCGAGTGCAACCCCGTCCGCGCGGGCTTGTGCGAGAAACCCGACGACTGGCTCTGGTCGAGCGCCCGCAGCCACCTCGACGACCGCCCGGACGGCCTCTGCGACCGCCGCCCGCTGCGCGATCGCGTGCCCGACTGGCGCGCCTTTCTCGCCGAGGAGCCGCCGCCGGCGATGCTCGAGGCCATCCGCGCCGGCGAACGCACCGGCCGCCCCCTCGGCGACCCCCTCTTCATCGACCGCCTCGAAGCCACCCTCGGCCGAACGATCCACAAACGCAAACCCGGCCCCAAACCGGCCAGGAAGCGCAAGCGGCCGCGAAGAACCGGATGACGGACACCGATCACGCCCGATCCACGCTCAGTTGCCAGACTCGGGAGACATGACCCCAGTTCATCGGGTGCGCCTCACCCGGCGCGCATCAGGCATCAGGCATCAGGCATGATATGGCTTGGCATGAATTGTTTGCAAGGAAAATATTGCTGGTGGAAAGGGACGTTCCGGTGCTCGCCAGATTTCGGCCGGCCGGTTATGCGACGCGCGTGCTCCGGTTTCGAGTGAGGGTGATGGAGCGCGGGACCGTCCGGTCCGGCCCGAGCCGCCGCTGGTTTGGAGGACGTCGTGGATCTTTCGCGCTCGGTGTTGCTGCCGGTCGATCTCCAGCGGGCTTTCGATCATCCGCCCTGGCCGCGGCGGTGGAACGGGGCGCTCGACGACAATGGCTTGCGCTTGCTCGACGCCTGGCGAGCGTCCGGCCGCCCGATCGTTCACATCCGTCACGATTCCGTGGACCCTGCCTCGACCTTGCGGCCCGGGACGCCCGGACACGTGTTTCGGCCGGGGTTCGAGCCACGGAACGATGAACCGGTCGTCGCCAAGAGCGTGAATGCGGCGTTCATCGGCACGGATCTGGATTCGAGGCTTCGCCGCATGGGCGTCGACAGGGTGGTGACGTTCGGCCTCTCCACCGACATGTGCGTCTCGACGACGGTGCGGGTCGGCGCCAATCTGGGTTACGACATGATCCTCGTGGCGGATGCGTGTGACTGCTTCGACCTGCCCGGTCCGGCCGGCGCGGTGGTGCCGGCGGAGTCCATCCACGCCGCGCACGTCGCCACACTGGCGTTCGAGTTCGCGGACGTCGTGGACACGCGCACGCTGGTCGACGCACTCTCGTCCCTGGAGCAGGGCCCGATCGGATGAGCCCCGGACCGTGCACCAGCTCACTTTTTTTCGCATTTCCCGATCGATCTGGTGGTTCCACTCCATCGGGTAGAGCTCGGGCACGGACGGGAACATGAGCCGGTCGTGCGTCGTCCGAGCCGATGGGCCACGGCGTATCGGCCCCGGAATCGGCGATTCCGGGGCTGTGGCGGCGCGG